>CAJWJW010000079.1 GCA_913041775.1 uncultured Flavobacteriales bacterium | reverse complement strand
TAAAAGGATTTGGGAGCAGGAACAAGGGCGAAGTACAGTCAACTGTAAGCCCTACAAACCAACCTTTATAAAGAAACAACACATAACACCAAAACCTTTATTTATACCCGTAGAGGTATTAAAACAGACCTTAAATAATTATGAAGAAAACCAATTTATACAAAATTTATTACAGAATGTACCGTTTCCTTTTTCGGTTACAGATATTGAAAAAACTATTTCCCTTTATCGGTTAGGTACAATTTCAAACGGTTATAGAACTGGAGCAAATACGTTTCCTTTTATTGATCTAAACAATAATATAAGAGCAATACAAGTAAAGCAGTTTGATAATGAAAACCACACCACAGGAACAGACTTTTTACACTCAATAATAGATAAGCACCACACCCGAAACAATAAGCCATTGCCTAAATGGTTAGAAGCATACCAAACCAATGAAATTAAGGTTTCCTGTTTGTTTGGCGAACAATTGTTAAGTAAATATCCATACAATCCAGTTGCATTAGTTGAAGCCCCTAAAACGGCTGTTTACGGTTCTTTGTATTTTGGTACACCCGAAAAAGCAACCAACTTAATTTGGTTAGCAGTTTACAATTTGAGTAGCTTAAACCTCAATAAATGCAAAGCCCTAAAAGGTAGAAATGTTTATTTGTTTCCTGACTTATCTAAAGACGGTAAAGCTTTTGAATTATGGAGTAACAAAGCTGAGCAAATAGCAAAACATCTAAAAGGTACGTCCTTTAAAGTATCTGACATACTGGAGCAGTTAGCACCCCAACAAGATAAAGACAAAGGCAAAGACCTTGCAGACTATTTAATACAACAAGATTGGCGGTTATTCAGAAAACACGATCTAAAAGAAGAACCCAAACCCGTTAAAACTTCAATTAGTGAAAAAGGTGTAAAACGTGCAGCCCCTAAAACAACTTTATTTTTAAGCCTAAAAGATAACCAACCAATAAAGGAGCAACCCGAAAACTGGGAACAATCTATTTCAGAACTGGAAACGTATTTTACGGGTATTGTATTACCAACTAAGCCATTTAAACTAAATCAATGCTGTACAATAACGAATACAGCTTTATTTATTGAAAGCCATTTTGCAACTGTTAAAAGGAACAAAGGCAATAAAGTATTTTTACCTTATCTAAACCGTTTACAGAAATTAAAACAACAATTATCTACAAATTAAGATATTGTAAAAGCAACGAGCAAGGAACGTAAATACAACTCAATAGCAACTCTAAAGCAACTAATAAGCAACTAACAAGTACCGTAAATATTGCAAATCCATAGTATTATAAGTTGCAAAGTTCTTTAGTTATTTAGGTTTAATTTCATTAAATAAATTTCAATGCCAAAACCCTATACATTCCCAACCTTATTTGATAACGTACTACAAATAAGCATTACGAAACTCAAAGAATTAGAATACCTCAAACCTAACCGAATTATAAGCGGTACAATGACATGGAGTAGAAACGGAAACAATGAAGGACGTATTTTAATTAAGGCAAACACCAATTGCAAACAACCTTATATTGAATTGAATTACAAATACAGAAATGAACCCCGAAACTATAAAATACAGTTAGTTTCTGTACCCTCTAATTTAGGTAAAGGGAATATTTGGTATTTTATTTGTCCTGAAACAAACAAGCTTTGCCGTAAAATATATTCAATAAATGGTTTCTTCTTACACCGTGAAGCCTTTAAGGGTTGTATGTATGAAAGTCAAACACAAAGCAAAGGAAATAAGCAACTAGAAAAAGTAATAGGTGCAGCCTTTACAATGGATCAATTATACAATCAATTATACAAAAAGCACTTTAAAAAATTCTATGCAGGAAAACCAACTAAAAGGTATTTGAGAATAAAGAAGCAAATACATAAAATTGGGTATTTGTTAAATAGGTAAATAGTTAAAAAGCGCGAATAACACGAACCCTGTAAGTACTGTACTTACCGTAGTTGAGCGAGTAACCATTATAGAAATGGACGCGCCACGCGCCGTAACTACTGAACTCCGAGGAAGACCAATAATAATAATCTTCAAAACCACCATAATTATCTGCTCCTTGTCCTATTGTATTATACATTAACTCTAACTCTTCTATAGAGGGCAAGTACCAATCGCTGTAGCCTCCTGATTCATAAGCCAATGCTTCACTTGCGGCTATGGGTGTCTCTGAACAGCCTGCAACTATATCTAATGTATTCTGATATCCTGTTCCAATAGTCATTCCATCTGCACCATCTACAGACTCCTGATAACAACCCCACTCAAATTGGCCTAAATCCTCCATTGCAGCAACCAATCCGTGCTCGCCTGTTCCGTCTATATAGAACACTATTCCGCCTGATTGTTGGTCACCGATTTGTGGTATTTCATTACCATCACAATCATATCCTTGTAGAGCATACTCACAAGAGTTATTATCAGGAATGGCTTCAGAATTATAGTTACAAGCTAGGCTGTCAGTACATCCAATTACATCATCACAATCAAATCCCTCTATAGCATATTCGCAAGAGTTATTATCTAATGTTACTTCAGGATTATAATTACAAGCTTGAGAATCTAAACACCCATGGATAGTTCCTAAGTCTTCCTCCTCACAAGAAGAGATAAAAAATAGAGGTGCGATAAGTAAAATGTAGATGAAGTTTTTCATTTTCTAATGTTTTAAATAACAATCAAATATATTAAAATTTGAATACTCATCCATTAATGTAAGTTTGACCTATTTAAGAGGTTTAGAAATAGCTGAACTGAAGGAGGAGGATATGCCTATGGTTTAGATATTCATCTTTCCAACCCACTGACTCAAGCGACCTATCAATAAGCTGCTTTCGTGTATTTGCTTCATTTAATGTCATAGAATTCAATTCTATTTTTTTTAACTCACTACTTCAAAAGTAAAATTATATATTGTACTTCGAAGAATAATAAAAATATTATTTTGATTGTATTAAGGGCTATTTACAAATGAGCAAGGAGTTAGAAAAAATTAAGACCATCATAAAATATCTCAATAGAGTGTGCAAATCAGAAGAGGTTGGATTAATGGACCAAGACTTTTTTCTAACCACGGAGGAACTCAAAAGGTTGATTGATAATTATTACTTAGGGTTTAATAATCAAAAAGAGCTTAATGAAGAGTTAATATTCAGGTATAATAGTATCTCAAAGCTAAAATTTGAAGAAGGTAATTTTAGCAGGGTTAGAGACCTTTCAAATAGCTCGAGGGTAAAATACAACAAGAAACAGCATCAAGCCTATGCTTTTATTGTTTGGCATTTCCTTATCAATGAGTTTGAGACGAAACTGAAACTTAAAAAGAAAAAAAACGAGAAAACTCCTCTGAGTATTAAAGATAAAAATGTGAATAGGCTCTTTGATTTAATTGACTCTGAGCTTGAGATATTTTCATCAGGAGAGGACTTTATAAATGCAAGTGTGAATAATTGTAATCAAACATTTCAACTGAATATTAAGAATAGAACTTTTCACTATATCATTACTGTGCTGAAACCATATTTCTTCAATTTTGAATATAAAAAATTTGTTTT
Organism: uncultured Flavobacteriales bacterium; assembly: GCA_913041775.1. Lineage (GTDB taxonomy): Bacteria > Bacteroidota > Bacteroidia > Flavobacteriales > UBA7430 > UBA6772. Next base: position 2,829 of record CAJWJW010000079.1, on the reverse strand, counting down.
AGCTAACCGAATATATGGTGAGAACGGGAACGTACTCCAAGCTAAAAACTTTCATAACTCTAAGTCTGAATATCCTAGTAAGAAAGAATTGATTGATGAAATAGTAAATAAATTCAGAAATAGTTTGGACTAGTCCCAACCACTCCCAACACTCCCAACTTTCATCTTTTTTGTCATACTATGTTTGCTGTATGAAAAATTTAAACCCCGAGTTCCCCCATTCAAGGAATGGTAACTCAAAGATTAAGATGAATGAAGAACCTAGACCACTATATTGGGATGGAATAATCATAATGTTGCCTGCTCAAACTGATAAAGAGCTAAAATCTGTAAAGTCCAAAGATTATGCAATAGCACTATTGATAAACGAAATTCAAGGTCAGTTAGATGAGTATAAATTCCATTTTAACTACTTTAACAATAGGTTCTATATCTATCAGGACAACTATTGGAACGAAATATCATTGGACAAAGTCGAACTATTCTTGAGAGATTGCGCCAAAAAGTATTATCAAAACGAAATTAAATACCACACAGAGAGCTTCTATAAGCCTTTGGGGGAATCATTCAAAAAGGAAAAGAAAGTACTTGTGGAGAGTAATAAAAGCTCAGTCCTCTTAAATTGTAAAAACTTGACACTAGAGTTCAACCAAAAAGAATTTAAGCCTAGAGAAGCTAGAAAGGAGGATTATCTTACATATCGCCTCCAATATGACTATAATGCTGAAGCCAAGTCGCCAATGTGGGACGAGTTCCTAGATGAAATGCTACCAAATAAGGACCATCAATTATTACTACACCAATATGTTGGCTACTCTTTTACCAATAATATTAAACTTGAAAAGGCATTGTTCTTATATGGTGAAGGAGGTAATGGAAAGAGTGTTGTTCAAGAGGTAATAACAGAGCTTTTAGGTAAAGAAAACACCTCCTCAGTATCGATTGGTAAGTTAACAAAAGACCCAAACACAATTATGCTCATTGAAGACAAGCTACTTAATTATTGTTCTGAAAATGAACGATACTTCAACCTAGCTCAGTTCAGAACATTAGTATCGGGTGAACCAATTTTAGGAAAGAAGCTCTACAAAGACATCAGGTCAGTTGAGAACTACGCTAAACTTATGTTTAATATGAATTCTTTACCCAATATTAAAGAGGAGAAAGAGAGTTACTTAAGAAGACTATTGATATTAGAATTCAACAAGAAACCCAAAAAAATTGACCCACAGCTTCATTATAAAATCATAGAGAACGAATTAGATGGAATATTCAACAGAGTTGTTGAAGCCCTAAAGATTTTAATAGAAAATAAATCTTTTGTCAGCATCCCGGAGATAGATAATTTGTTAGATGAATATAGATACAGTCAAGACACTGTCCAACAGTTCATCGATGATTGTATAGAAAGAAGCCTGTTAAATGGGATAACTAAAGCAACTACAATACACGAATATTACATTTCATATTGTAGCAGACATAAAGAGCCACATTTGAGTTTAATTTCATTCTGCAAAGAACTAAGCAGGAAGGGATACCAATCAATAAAGAGAAATGATGGTAACTACTATGATATTGAAGTGGAGGGTGGAAGATAAATACTATAAACTTTTAATAAAAAAAAATTAAAATATATAAGAAAGTTATGCAAAACAACCTCCACCCTTCCACTTTTTTAGATGCAGAAGTATCGATGTTTAAAAACGTGAAAACAAGTTTATCCTGTGGCACAACGACCTTTAGAGAATGGTTATTTAATGACGATGTAAAACTTAAAGAACTTGTAAACGAGATAAGAGCTGAAAGCGATTTAAAAAAGAGAAAGGAACTAAAATCGAATTTATACTGTATAACAGGTTCGGGGGTCTTTGAGAACGGTCGAAGTAGTAGCAATATCAAAACACATAATGGTTATATAGTAATTGATATAGACTATCAAGATAACGTGCATTTAGGATCTAAATACTTCAGTTTAATTGATAATGTATTTTCTAAAATAGATGTAGTCTGTTATGCAGGAAAAAGCGTAAGTGGTAATGGATATTTTCTAATCATTGGAATAGCATATCCCGACAGACACAAGTTACACTTTAGATACATACAGAGATGGTTAAAGGTTTATAACATTACAATAGATAAAGCCTGTTCCAATATAGACAGACTTAGGATATACAGTTACAGTGATAACTATTACATTAATGAAAATGCAACTATCCTCAACAGTTATGATAAGGAGGTAAATGTTGTAAGAAAGCAAGTGTCAACTCCCCAATACAATTTAAATTCAGACAATACAATTGAACGTTTAGTCAATAGAATAGAGTCCTCAGGAGTCGATATAGCACCGGATTACGATGAGTATTTAAGATTTGCCGTTGCCCTTTACAATGAATGCGGAGAGTCAGGAAGAGAGTATTATCATAGAATCTGTAGGATTTCTTCAAAGTACGATGAGAGACATTGTGACACACAGTTCAACAAAATTAAGGGAAGAGGGTACAATTGGAATATGGGTACTATCATCCATTATATGAAAGATAAAAATCTCATTTAACATTACTTAAACAGACACAGGAGGTAACCCCTGCCCTATGTAATAATATTGAAACAAAATAGGGGCAAGTATAGTGCGGTAAGGTCAGTGTCTACATAGGTTTATTCTATAACTAACACGAATCAATCTTTCTCGAGTAAAAAACTAAGAATCAGACATTAATATATATTTCCTATTTTTGATGTCTTAAATATCCACAGATGAGAAAGATACTATACACCCTCCTATTTGTTCCGCTGATAATATTTGGACAGGTGCAAAACCCTTGTTATTCA
>CAJWJW010000078.1 GCA_913041775.1 uncultured Flavobacteriales bacterium | reverse complement strand
CTCTAAACCCTTAAAACTAAGTATATTTTTACTGAGGTAGTTTGCTCCATTGGTCGAAATTGCAAAAGCAGGAATAGAATCTATCCCTTCTTCATAGGCCATACTTCCGGTGTGAGGGAAGTCGTCTTCTCGCACATTCATAGAACGAACAATTACTGCTATAGCGCCTTTTTTTGAAGCTTCAACAGCCCCAGAATAGCGTTGGTCTACACAAGATCCGTATGCACTAAATGTGCTTATTTTTTTTGGATCCATAGGTCGATTAAAAAAAACAATTTTACCATTAACAATAGAATCCGAGAGTCCTACTACCTCTTCTATAGAATGTACTTCTAAAACCTCAGCTTTAATAAATTGATTCATTCCAGTAGAAACAGAGCCACCTAAAGCACATACGTCAAGTGTTTTTTTACCTTTTTCATTATAGAAATAGCCTTTTTCTTTCCTACCTCTTTCCCAATGTGGTACAGAGATCTCTTGTAAATACACAGTGTCTAAGCTGAGATTATTCAAAACATTTTGTCCCCAAACAACTGCGCTATCAGCTTCTTCTGAGCCGCTTAAACGTGCCCCTATATTTTTACATAAATCTCTGAGGTTCTCATATGCCTCACTTTTGGTGAGCGCTAAATCGTATATAGATCGTAGCGTTTTATCATCTTGAGCATTAATGGAGTTACTTATGAGTAAGCAAAATAATAAAGTAAATAGTCTCATAATGTGATTTTTGAATAGTTGTGACTTGATTGCTATTTAGTTCCAAGAAAATTGAATTTCGCTAACTAGACCTGCTGATAAAGATTTTGCTACTGGACAGGTAAGTGCAGATTTCTCTAATATTTTTTTAGTTTTATCATCTGTAGTAATAGGGGTATGAATACGAATGTTAATCTGAGAAATCCTTCTAGGCATAGATCCCATAATTTTCTCTGTTTCTGCTGTAGCACCCTCAATAGAGATATTCATCTCATCTGCCTTTATCCCCATTATTGTTAGCATGCAGGAGGCCAATGCTGTAGCTACTAGGTCTGTAGGAGAGAATGCTTCTCCTTTGCCTTTGTTGTCTGTAGGAGCATCTGTAAGAATACTTGTTCCTGACTGTATATGTGTTGCTAATGTTCTTAAGCTGTTTTGGTAAACTATTTTTGAAGTCATTTTTTGTTTTTTTAACCTTGAGGTCACAATCTTAAGCTAAGTAATAAGCTTCTTATTTCCCGATATAGTTGGCGATTTACAATGTATTAATTCAATTCTTCTGATAGATTAACGTTCATTTCGTTTCGTAATTTTTTCGAAACAGCGCTATAAGGACCTTTCACAATTTGAGCTCCTTCTTTTATTCCAGAGAGGATCTCTATATTCTGATCATCTTGAATCCCTGTTTCTACTGCAACTAATTTTACTTTGCCATCAGAATATACAAATACACATTCAAATGCTTCTTTTTCGGAACTTGATTTACTGTATTTGTCCCGAGCATTTAATTCTACTGAGCTACTGTCTTTTCTAGTCGTAACCGACTGAATAGAAACCAGTTTTATGTTTTCTTTTATTTGTGTTTTTATATTTACAGATGCAGTCATTCCTGGTCTAAAAGGATGTTTATGTACCTTTAATAGTTGCTTGTACGAATCTTTTTGTATTCTTATTTTAACTTCAAAATTCGTTACCTGATCAGCAGAAGACCCGATTAAATTAGCAGAGTTTGCAATCTCGGTTACAATACCTTCAAACTTTCCCTTCATATAGGCATCAACGTTTACTGTAGACTCATCACCTAGCTTTACTCTTAAAATATCGTTCTCGCTAACTTCTACAACTACTTCCATATGGTTGAGGTCTGCAATACGCAATAGTTCTGTACCCGTCATTTGTGCTGTACCTACTACTCGTTCTCCTTGTTCTACATTTAAACGTGATATAGTCCCCGAAATAGGAGCGTAAATAGAAGTTCTATTTAAATTGTTTTGAGCTTCTTTAAGTGATGCTTTAGAGCTCTCTACATTAAATTGTGTAGCCTCAACTGCTAGCTGTGCGAGTTCGTAAGAATTCTGACTGGTTTCATGTTCTAATGAAGAAATAGCGCCCTTTTTAAAAAGATTACTGTTTCTGAAATGATTTAACTCTGTATTTTTTAATTGTGCTTTTTGCTGAGCTAAATTAGACTGCATATTATTTAGACTCGCTTTCATACGATCTAGGTTAGCTACATAAATCTCAGGATTTATTCGCAGGAGTAAATCTCCAACTTCTACCCAATCTCCTTCTTGAATTGTAAGCTGTGTTATTTCACCAGATACATCAGGAGAAATTTTCACTTCCATTTCTGGTTGTATTTTACCATTTGCAGGAACTGTTTCAGTAATGGTCCCCAAGAATACATTTTCAGTTTCAATACTTAATAGGTCTTTACCTCCAATAATTCCATTTTTCTTTGCAACACCTAATGCTACTATTACTGTACTTATAATTACGATTAATGTCTTTTTCATAGTTCAAACTTTAAGCTGGTATAGAATTCATATAATTTAACTTTAAATACTAAGTCATATTTTGCTTGTAGCTCATCGGACTCAGACTTTATCAGTTTGTTTTTAGATTCGTTAAACTCATAGCTATTCACCATACCTAAAGTATAACGTGTGTTTATGTAAGTAAACGATTCTTTATAAGCCAATACAGCTTTTTGTGCTGCTAAGTATTTTTTGTAAGCAGCAATTTGATCTGTATAAGCTTGCTCCATATTCTTACGTAGCTGGTTTTTTGCTTGCTGGTTATTCAGTATGCTATTTTCAATTTGTATTTTACTTTGTTTTACTCCAGTTCGTGTAGACCAACGATTAAAAATTGGAATATTTAAACTTAATACATGAGAAGATTCTCGGTTGTTTGTGAGTTGTTCTTTAAACATATCCCCTGCACCTTCATAATAAAATGTGTTATTACTATTAGACCAATTAAGGCTAGGTATATGGGCCGATTGAGCAATTTTTAAATCGTATTTAGCACTTTCTATTTCTAGTTCTGCAGATTTTATACTGCTTTGGCTTTTAAGTGCTAATTCGAAGTCTAAATTAATAGTCTCTTTTAGCTCAAAATCAATTACTTCAAGATCTAATTTTAACAAATTAAAATCCTTATGATTTTCTAGATCTAATAACTGAGCCAACTGTAGTTTGGATAAAATTAATTGATTTTCTGCTTGTACCAATTGTTGCTCTTCGAGTGCTAATTGCGATTGAATATTTAATAATTCTCCTCTAGCAATAGAGCCTGCGTCTACTAATGTACTAATCCTAATTACTTGTGTTTCGCTAAGAATTAGCTGTTTTTCTGCTGTGTTATAAAGTTCTTCATTAAATAGAATTTGCAAATAACTAAGAGCTAAAGAGCTGATTAAGTCATTTTTTGCAGTTTCTAAATCGTAGGTACTTTTTAAGACTTCTGATGCTGCTTTTTTTAACTGATTTACATTCTTAAAGCCTGCAAATAAAGTGAGATTTGTAGCGTATGATAAACTTAGAATAGAACTTTCTGTTGTTGACCTTATATTCGTTAATGGATTCTTAATTAATCCCTTATTTCGATTGTAAGAGTTGCTAGCGTTTATAGTAGGTAAAAACTGTAGCTTCGATTGGAGGTGTTGACTTTCCTTAGTCTCTATATTTAACTCAGCTTGCTTTAAAGAAATGTTGTTTTTTAGTGCATAATCAATACAATCTTCCAAGCTCCATGTTTGTTGAGCCTGTAGTGTAGCGAAAGAACCTATAAATACTAGGATGCTTAAAAATCTCATAAATGTAGATTTGTTTTAGTTACTACAAATATAGTAATATTGACTGATCCTTGTATGTTAACAGATGTTAAGACTCTTGTTCTTTTTGTAACTGTTTGCGATGTCTATTCCAAAAGTAAAATCCAACTCCTATTAGAATGTATGGAAATACCATAATATAAAGTATCCCAGCATTGAGTCCTGAGCCTTGAGAGTTACCTCCTGCAACACTTGTTTCTGCGACTGCTTTACACATAGAACAGCCTTGGGCCATTATATTACTTGTAAAAAGTATAAATGTAACGAGTAGAAGTAAAGCCTTTTTTTGCATTAGAAATTATAATATGGAGAAATCATTAAATACACTACCACACCTGTAAAGGTTACATAAATCCAAATTGGCATACTCCATCTCGTGATTTTTTTGTGTGCTGGAATATCTCCTATAATTGCCTTGTGAAAAGAAAGTAAAATTAATGGCAAGACTAAGGTTGCAAGAACAATATGACTTACTAATATGAAAAAGTATAGTGGTCTAAGTGGATTCTCTGCAGGAAATTTTGTTTCGATACCAAAGGAATGGTAAGTTACATATGACAGTATAAATAATGCAGAAAGCGTAAATGCTGTAAGATTTAATTTTTTATGTAAATCAACTTTGTTTTGTTTAATTGCTCTTAGAGAAATTAAGAGAAGAATAAAACATGTTCCATTTATACTAGCATGAAGCTTAGGTAAATGTTTTACAAATGCAGGAATATTTTCTGCTTGAGGTAGGTTGTATAATAAAACAATCAGTACTAATATCGCTGCTGAAATAATGTAAATTATACAAGTTACTTTTTTGTTGTTCATCTTAGTTTATTTCTTTTAATAAACGCTTAATATCGTTTGCCAATTGTTGTACATCTTGATCGTTAGTTCCCTCGTATACACCTTTCACATTCCCTTGTTTGTCGTAGCCAGATCGAACTCTACCCTTAGCATCAACCAATATGAAATATTCAGAATGAAGAAATCCACCTGGAGCCAATTCATCTTCGCCAGCATTAGCAAAATAACCATGAAACGCTGTGTTGTAAATTGCGTCCTTAGTTCCTGTTAGAAAATGCCAGTTAGTGGTGTCTGCATGCATTTTTGCAGCGTATTCTTTTAAGATATCTGCTCTGTCGAATTCTGGGTTTACTGTATGAGAAACCAATGAGAAGTTTTCCACTCCTTTTAAAGCACGCTGCACCTTGACCAAGTTATTAGTCATTATTGCGCAAATTGAAGGACAAGTGGTGAAAAAGAAATCTGCCACATAAACCTTCCCTGCTAAATCGTAATTCGAAATAGAATCGTTGTTTTGGTTTACAAGTTTAAACGCTGGAACGGTATGGAATAATGTGTCTCCGTTAGATATTTGTTGAGGTCCAACAAAAGCGAGCTTTTCATTTTTTTTAGTACCGCAAGAACTCAATCCTGCAATGCAAAATAATATAGCTAAAAGTCTAGTCATTTTTAGTTTTCAATTCTCTTTGATATTCAGCTAATAAAACCTTTAGATCGTCTCTAAGAAGTTTGATTTCAAATTTACTCAGACTGTTATAGCTAAGCATAATCTTGTCGCTGTTGTTAAATCCAGTACGTATTCTTCCTTCTCTATCGCAAATTATAGTTTCACCAACTTTAACCGCTCCATCTACTATGACTTTTGATTGTATGTTTCCAATCAATATATTATTGTCTACTAATGTTAGTAAAGAGTCTTGTTGTAATGGTATATTTATCCATTGATCTTTAGGTACCGAATTTCCTTCAAATATAGAAGCATCAAAAGTGTTCACAGAATCTTCTATTACAAAATTTAAAAAATAGATATCTTCGTAATTACCTAGGTGTGTCCATACTTCTGTTTGAAACATATAACCAATTAACTGGTTGGTTAATATGTTGTCAGCATTAGAGAAAAACACCAATTTTATTTTATTGTCTAAGTCTCTAAAAGAAAGTGAATCTGTTAAAGGGAAGTCTGTAATAAAATGGTGTTCTGGAATACCTTGTCTGTTCTCGTTTAATAGAGGTCTATAGTCTTGCGATTGATTAGCAATAATCGGTAGATAGACAAAGTTGTGTTTACCAAAAGTGAGGTATAGGTACAATAGAGAGGGTAGTACTAATATTAAAAATAGTACTACCCCCTTTGTATAGTTAGTTGTTTGTTTCATTATAAAATCAAATCACTTGCTTCTGTCAATAATATAAAAAGTAAATAAGGTATTAATATGAAGGTAGGCAAAGCCAAAGTCCAAGCAAAGCCTTTAGTTTCGTGCTTAACGTGCATAAAATAAGCAACAATATAATACGCTTTTACTAATGTAAGAATAATGAAAGTCCATTTAAGGATTTCGTAGCTAACTGGCTTATAAATACCTAAAGCAACCTCTACTGTAGTAAGAGCTAGAAGGATCCAAAAAACCAACCAAATTTGTTTTGTTCCGCCGTGGTTATCGTGTGACATATCTGAAATGTATTTTAAGTGTATGAATTTTAGTTTATGAGATTGGTTGTTATACCAAGTAGAAGAAGGTAAATACAAATACCCAAACAAGATCTACATAGTGCCAGTATAAACCAACTTTCTCTAC
>CAJWJW010000077.1 GCA_913041775.1 uncultured Flavobacteriales bacterium | reverse complement strand
CATTGAGTTATTATAGTAGGTCATTAGGATTCAGCAATTAAGCCCTATCTTTAATTTCATAAAAAATATTCTAAATGTTATTCAATAATATATTAAATCTTTTTTACCCAAAGCTTTGCGGAGCATGTTCATCAATAATAATAAATTGCGCAGATGAATTATGTTTAAATTGTGAGATACATTTGCTTTATGAATCAGGCCCAAACACAACAAAAATAAAGAAGGCATTAAGGGGAAGGGCAGAAAGAGAAGATGGAGTGTTTTTTATAGATTTCACAAAAAAAGAAGGAGTTCAACAAGTATTACACTCTATAAAGTATCAAAATCAAAAAAAGCTGGCTATTTATTTAGCGGAAGAATTTACAAAGAAATTAGGTGCTACATTTTTCGAAACTATAGATGTGCTCATTCGTACTTCTACATCCAAAGAAATTTAAAATTAGGGGATTTAATCAAGCAGACTTAATTGCAACAGGAATAAGTAATTGTTTTAAAATCCCAGTAGATAGAAGCACACTACAGAGAAAGTAGTTTACAGAGAGTCAGACAAAAAAGAACCGAATTGAGCGTTAGGAAAATGCTCAAAACGCCTTCGAAGTAAAAGATAAAACTACCTTACACAAAAAACACATCCTCTTATTAGACGATGTGTTTACAACAGGAGCTGCACTGGAAGCTTGTATAAAAACTCTTCAAAAAGAAGTTGATTGTAAGTGTTCCATTTTAACACTTGCTCATACATAAGTGCTCAAATAAGAATTAATCTACTAGACTCATTTCCGGAATAATTCCATCGACTAAAAGACTCGCTTCTGTTGCAGCTTGAATTTCTTCAACACTCACACCAGGCGCTCTTTCTAAAAGTTTAAATCCGCCTTGAGGTAGCACTTCTAAAACAGCTAGGTTAGTAACCACTTTCTTAACACAGCCAACTCCAGTTAAAGGCAAAGAGCATTGTGTAAGTATTTTAGACTCTCCCTTTTTATTTGTGTGCATCATAGCCACAATAATATTTTCTGCTGAGGCAACCAAATCCATTGCTCCGCCCATACCTTTAACCATTTTACCAGGGATTTTCCAGTTGGCGATATCACCATTTTCCGAAACTTCCATTGCGCCCAAAACAGTTAGCTGAACATGTTGGCCACGTATCATAGCAAAACTTGTAGCAGAGTCGAAATACACAGCTCCATCTAAAGCAGTAATCGTTTGCTTTCCAGCATTAATTAAATCGGCATCCTCTTCATTTTCGTATGGAAAAGGTCCCATTCCTAAAATCCCATTTTCAGATTGAAACTCTACAGAAATTCCTTTTGGGACGTAATTCGCAACCAAAGTAGGTATTCCAATACCTAGATTTACATAGGTATTATTTTGCAGCTCTTGAGCTATACGTTTTGCAATTCCGATTTTATCAAGTGCCATATTACTTCTTTCTGATGGTTAATTGCTCGATTTTTTTTTCGAAACGTTCCCCTTGAAAAATTCTTTGAACAAAAATTCCAGGTGTGTGTATCTCATTTGGATTTAACTGACCTGCCGGAACAAGTTCTTCTACCTCGGCAACAGTAATTGTACCAGCCATAGCCATCGTAGGGTTGAAGTTTTTTGCAGTTGCCTTAAAAATTAAATTTCCTGCAGTATCTCCTTTCCAAGCTTTAACAATAGCAAAGTCTGCGGTTAAGGCGGATTCTAAAATATGTGGTTTCCCATTAAACTCTCTTACTTCCTTACCTTCGGCTACTTCGGTACCATAACCAGCAGGAGTGTAAAAAGCAGGAATCCCTGCACCACCAGCTCTACATCGCTCGGCCAACGAACCTTGAGGAATTAAATCTACTTCTAGCTCGCCACTAAGCATCTGACGCTCAAACTCATCATTTTCTCCAACATAAGAAGAAATCATTTTCTTAATCTGCTTTTCTTGTAGTAATAAACCCAAACCAAAATTGTCTACTCCTGCATTATTAGAAATACAGGTTAGGTTTTTGGTTCGTTTTTTTACTAGTTCAGCAATACTATTTTCAGGAATACCACAAAGACCAAAGCCTCCTAACATTAAGGTCATGCCATCTTTCACCCCTACGAGTGCTTCTTGTACATTTGGAACTACTTTATTTATCATCTCTTCTCTTTTAAACTCACTAATTGGATCTCAAAAATCTTACTTACAAGGAATTAAAACTCTTCGCTATCTTCATCAAAATCGAGTGTTTCCTTATCAAACTTACTACAATCCAATTCTATAGTTAGATCATTTGGTTTTTCAAAATCAGCTTCTGAGATTCCTAAATCAGAATTCTTATAAACTCTAGTCATATACTCAGCCCATATTGGCAAAGCCATGTTTGCACCCTGTCCTAGTCTAATACTTCTAAAATGTACCGATCTATCTTCTGCACCAGTCCAAACGCCAGTTACCAAGTTAGGTACAACTCCCATAAACCAACCGTCTGACTGATTTTGTGTAGTTCCAGTTTTACCAGCGATTTGATTTTTAAATCCGTACTTCCAACGCAATCGAACTCCCGAACCTTTGGTAGTTACTCCTTGCATGAGGTTAAGCATAACATATGCTTTCTCTTCGTTTAGTACTTCCTTAGTTATAGGACTGAATGCATCTAAAACAACTCCATTTTTATCTTCAATACGATTTAAGAAAATTGGACTGGTATAAACTCCTTTATTTGCAAAAGTACCATATGCACCTACCATTTCGTAAACCGAGACGTCTGGAGTACCCAAACAAATAGAAGGGGAGGCAGGAATTGAACTTTTTAAACCCATTGCTCTAGCCATTTTACGAACTTTTCGAGGGCCTACTTGTTTCATTAAATAAGCAGTAATAGTATTTACCGATTGGGCAAGAGCATCTTTTAAGTTGAGTTCTCCACCATATTTTTTACCAGAATTATTTGGGATCCAATCTTCTTCTAAATCCCAAGATTCTTTTTCGAAAATCACCTGCACGTTAGGCAATTTAGTGCAAGGCGAATAATTGTGTTGATCTATAGCTGTAGCATACACAAAAGGCTTGAAAGTAGATCCTACTTGTCGTTTGGAGTTTTTTACATGATCGTACTGGAAATAATGATGATCTATTCCACCTACCCAAGCTTTAATAAAACCTGTTTGTGGATCCATAGACATCATTCCGGTTTGCAGTATAGACTTATAATGTAAAATCGAATCCATTGGAGAAAGGAGAGTATCTACACCACCATTCCAAGTAAATACATTCATTGTAGTGGGCTTATTAAAAGCCTCTTTTACTTCATGCTCACTTGCTTCTCTATTTCTCAATAAACGATAGCGCTCTGAACGTTTCATTGCAGTCGTCATCAAAGTATCAACTTGACTAGATCGTAGCTCTTTATCAAATGGAGCATTTACATAATCGGCTCCTTTACCATCCCAATGTTGGTAAAACTGATTTTGTAAATGCGACATATGGGTAGCCACAGCATCCTCGGCATAGCCTTGCATACGAGAATCAATAGAGGTGAATATTTTTAATCCGTCTGCGTAAATATTGTAATCTGTACCGTCTGGCTTCTTATTCTCCTTCACCCAAGACTTCATATACTTTCTAAGATGTTCTCTAAAATAAGTTGCAGAGCCATCATTATGATTGTTTCTTTTAAAATCGAGTACTATCGGAAGACTTACTAAAGAATCTTTTTCAGCTAATTCGATAATTCCATTTCTATACATCTGGCCTAAAACCACATTTCTTCTATTCAGTGCCTTTTCAGGGAATCTTTTGGGATTGTATAAAGAAGGGTTTTTTGCCATACCAACTAATACGGCTGCTTGTTCAATGGTAAGTTTATCGGCTGTAGTATTAAAGTAAATTTTTGCTGCAGATTTCACCCCTACTGCCAAATACAAGAAATCAAACTTGTTAAAGTACATAGACAAGATCTCATCTTTTGTAAAATTTCGTTCCAGACGGACAGAGATCACCCATTCTTTAAACTTCTGTTTTACTCGCTCAACTTTTGATCGAGAAACATTGGTGAAAAGCATTTTAGATAACTGTTGGGTAATGGTAGAACCTCCACCAGAGCTTTGCCCAGTAAGAGCGCCAAAAATAGCTCTTGCAAGAGATTTCGCATCAATAGCAGAATGTTCTCTAAAACGCTCATCTTCGGTAGAGATTAGTGCATTTACTAAATGTCGAGAAAGTTGATCGTAAGTAATGGGTGAACGGTTTTCGTAAAAGAATTTACCCAACAGTACTCCATCAGAAGCGTAAATCTCGGTAGCTAAATTTTGTTGAGGATTCTCTAACTCTTCAAATGTGGGAAGCGGTCCGAACCAAGCCATAGAGGCAAACCAAACTCCACCTGCTATACCAAGTATGGGTACTAAAACTCCCAACCAAAAGAATCGGATTAACCAACTTGTAAGTATCTTCTTAATATCCATTTAATTTACACTTTCGATTCTTAAGCCAACATCTTCAAGACCATAAAGCATACTACTACGCATACCTTGTCTCAATTTAAATTTATAAACGCCCTTAGCTAAGGCCTGCGATTCTTTGTAATTAAAAATGTTGTGTTTTATTGCACACACTCCACTACCAATCCATTTACCACTAGGTTCGGCTAATAAGTATTGAAGGGTATCTATTATACGTTCTCCCAATGGATTTTGTACTTCCACAAACAAAAATAAATTAGAGTATAAATAATCGTTGTTATTACGTAACCCAATGAGGATATCGAACACTTCACCTTCAAAAGGATTGAGTTCGACTTCAAAATCTATCGACTTCGAAGACTCCCAACCTGCATCATCAATAGCCAAATATTCGTGGTAAACCTTATTGCTGTCACAAGAAACAAAGAGTAAGAGAATGGCTAAAAATGCGAATTTACTCAGAGCTTTTGTTCTCATTATTATTTGTAGTTGCTTTATTTTCATTCGGTTTTAACAAACTTCTTTGTCTTGAAGGTCTACGTTTTGGTTTCGAAGTGCCTTGATTTTTATTCGGGGATTTATTTGAGCCCTCAGCTTGAGTGGTTGTTTTTGCCTGACCTGGATTAGAAGCACCTAATTGTGCTTTCTGATTTGCGTGCACAGGCTTTTTATTTCCGGCAGTCTTATTTGGACGCTTTTTATTGCTAGATCGTTTAGATGGTGCTTGTTTATCAAAACGAGTAATACTATCCTGACCCACTACATTTTCGTAATCAGGTTTTGCAATTTCAATGTATGCCTGAATATACATCTCTAGAGACTCTGGTAATTTATCTTGTTTGTTGAGTTCAATAATTTCCTGAACCTTATCTAGGTTAAGTTCGACAAATTTAGAGGGGTCAGAACGGTAAGAGTACCAAGCTTTACGACGGAAAATATCCATTTTTTGTTGGAAAGCATCTCCCTTTTTTGTCTTTAACTTTAAGTTTGTGTCGGGAAAGTCTTTGAGTGCTTCCACATACATATCTAACTCATAGTTTAAACAACACTTTAACTTACCACATTGCCCTGCTAACTTCTGAGGGTTTAGAGATAACTGTTGGTATCGTGCAGCACTTGTACTTACCGACCTAAAGTCATTTAACCAAGTACTACAACAAAGCTCTCTACCACAAGAACCTATACCACCCATACGTTGGGCTTCTTGACGAGTACCAATTTGACGCATTTCAATACGAACTTTAAATTCGTCTGCCATCAATTTAATAAGCTCTCTAAAGTCTACTCGACCTTCTGATGTATAGTAAAACAAAGCCTTTATATTGTCTCCTTGAAACTCAACATCCCCAATCTTCATGTCTAATTTAAGATTAGAAGCTATTTCTCTGGCCTTATACATTGCCGGAGTTTCTCGCTCCCTAGCAGATACCCATTTTTCAATATCCGATTCGGAAGCATGGCGGTATAAGACTTTTACCTGCTCACTATCTTCTTTAATTTTCTTTTTACGCATTTGTAAGCGCACGAGTTCTCCTTTTAACGAAACCACTCCTATATCGTGGCCAGGGCTGCCTTCTACCGCAACGGTATCGCCCATTTGAACACTAAGATCATGTTTGTTTAAAAAAAACTCTTTTCGTCCATTTTTAAATCGGACTTCTATTATATTGAAAGGTTCCTGACCGGATGGTAAACTCATATTAGAAAGCCAGTTGAACACAGGCATTTTACCACAATTTCCAGTACTACAAGATCCTTTACTTTGACAGCCTGGAGCATTGCCCGCGGTTGTTGAACAGTTCGTACACGCCATTTTTATGTTTTTATCAGACCGCAGTCTGTTTTAGTTTTTTATGGAGCAATCGAGCAATTTTAAAAGAAGTGTCTAAGAATAATATCTTAGGATTGGCATTTCTTTCAATATGCAATTGCGCCATGTTGAGCTCCTCCGTTATTTCCATACAGTTTTCTGCATGTATAAAAGGAGCAAATTTCTCCATGGTGAAGTTCTGACCGCTCACGTTCATTTTCATCATCGGGGCAACACCATAGTTTTTCAATAATGCATCTCGCATTACATTGGATGCATACAAGAGAAAACTTTTCTGGGTTTCTCTTCCTGCTT
>CAJWJW010000076.1 GCA_913041775.1 uncultured Flavobacteriales bacterium | reverse complement strand
CCGATGTTAATTATAAAATAGCCAAAGACTTTACTAAAAAAGTAAAGGATAAAGCATTAGGTCAAGATGTATTAACAGCGCTACATCCTGGGCAGTTAATGATTAAGCTCGTAAAAGACGAGTTAACAGAACTTATGGGTTCTCAAGCTTCTGGTATTAACCTTGAAGCTTCTCCATCCACAATTCTTATTGCTGGACTACAAGGATCGGGTAAAACTACTTTTACAGGAAAGTTAGCCTTGTTCTTAAAAGCTAAAAAATCGAAAAACCCTTTATTAGTTGCCTGCGATGTTTATCGTCCGGCAGCCATAAATCAGTTAGAGATCTTAGCAGAACAAGTAGGTGTAGAGGTGTTTACCGATAAAGAAAGTAAAGATCCTGTTGCTATTGCAAAGGCTGCTATAGTGCATGCAAAGCAAAATGGTAACGATGTAATTATTATCGATACAGCCGGTCGTTTAGCAATTGACGAGCAAATGATGAATGAGATTTCTGCAGTTAAAGCTGCTGTAAATCCTCAAGAAACATTATTTGTAGTGGATGCTATGACTGGGCAAGATGCGGTAAATACAGCCAAAGCCTTTAACGAAAAGCTTAATTACGACGGAGTAGTATTGACCAAATTAGATGGTGATACGCGTGGTGGTGCAGCCTTAACAATTAAATCGGTGGTTAATAAGCCGATTAAGTTTGTAGGTATGGGCGAGAATATGGATGCATTAGATGTGTTCCATCCAAGTCGTATGGCAGACCGTATTTTGGGTATGGGTGATGTGGTATCGCTTGTAGAAAAAGCTCAAGAACAATTTGATTCTGAGAAAGCTCGTCAGCTTCAAAAGAAAATTGCCAAGAATGAATTTGACTTCAACGATTTTGTTGAGCAGATAGGTCAGATTAAGAAAATGGGTAATGTTAAAGACTTAATGGGTATGATTCCAGGAATGGGAAAAGCCATGAAGGATGTAGAGATTGAAGACGACGCCTTTAAGCATGTAGAAGCAATGATTGGTTCTATGACTAAAGATGAACGTACAAATCCTTCAATATTAAATGGTTCCCGCCGAAATCGTGTAGCTCTTGGTAGCGGACGAACAGTAAAAGAAGTTAACCAGCTTATTAAGCAGTTCAATGACATGGGTAAAGTTATGAAGATGATGCAAGGTGGTGGAATGAAGAACATGATGAAAATGATGGGTAAAGGCGGTGGAATGCCTAATTTACCTATGGGTAGATAAGAAAAAGATATGCAGTTATTAGACGGTAAATTAACATCCAATACCTTAAAGGATGAAATAGCAGTAGAGGTTAGTGCTATGTTAGCTAGCGGAGGAAAAAAACCTCATTTAGCCGCTATCTTAGTCGGAAGCGATGGAGCTAGCGAAACTTATGTGAATGCTAAGGTAAAAGCTTGCGAAAAAGTAGGATTTGATTCTACTCTAGTCCGTTTAGAAGCTGATGTTTCTGAAGAAATACTTTTAAATGAAGTGCGTAAAATAAATGAAAATCCCGCTATAGATGGATTGATCGTTCAGTTGCCACTACCAAAACATATCTCAGAAATTAAAGTTACCGAAACGATCATACCCGAAAAAGATGTGGATGGTTTTCATCCCGTAAATTTAGGTCGTATGATGCTGAATTTACCTTCTTTTTTACCTGCTACTCCAGCTGGTATATTAGAGCTTTTAGATCGTTACGATATTGAAACTTCTGGTAAACACTGTGTCGTTATTGGTCGTTCTCATATAGTAGGTTCTCCTATGAGTATACTTATGGCTAGAAATACTAAAGTTGGTAATTGTACTGTGACTTTAACACATAGTAGAACAACGAATTTAAAAGAAATTTCTCGTTCGGCAGATATATTAATAGTAGCCTTAGGTAAACCAGAATTCGTAACTGAGGATATGGTTAAAGAAGGAGCTGTTGTTGTAGATGTAGGAATTACACGTGTAAAATCTGATAAAACAAAATCTGGTTGGAAACTAAAAGGTGATGTAGCCTTTGATGAGGTAGCTCCTAAATGCTCCTTTATTACTCCTGTTCCTGGTGGTGTAGGACCAATGACCATAGCATCCTTACTGAAAAACACTTTAAAGTCTGCAAAACAGAGTTAAGTAAAAGAGGCTTCGGCCTCTTTTTTTATGGTTTATACTTTAGTCAAAAAAAGTATATTAGCCTAATATTAAAAATTGGATTATGGAAAATAGAATCGATCACCTAGTATACCAATGGTTAATTGACTTGGGATTGGCTGAAAGTTTGGCCAATGGATTGCAATTTATTCTAGAGCTTTTGGTTTTAGTAATTCTTTGTTTTATTGCCGATAAAATAGCCAAGAAAATCTTTGTACGTATTGTTACGAGTATTGTAAAACGCACCAAATTCATTTGGGACGATGTGCTTTTAGAAAATAAAGTTTTCGATAGATTGGCACATTTAGCTCCAGCACTGGTAGTTCAGGCTACAGCGACTTATGTATTTGAAGACTTTCAGGAATTTATACCCTTTGTAAAAAGAATGGCAGATGCCTATATGATTGGGGTGATGTTAATGGTTTCAATTTCTATTTTTAATACCCTAGAACATTACTTTAAAGAAACGGAATCTTTAAAGGATAAACCAATTGATTCTTATTTTCAGTTGGCAAAACTGATCAGTTATTTTGTATTTGGTATTCTTATAGTAGCTAGAGTATTGGATAAGGATCCTCAAGGTATTTTAACTGCTATGGGAGCTCTTACTGCTGTTTCTATGTTAGTGTTTAAAGATACTATCTTAGGCTTTGTAGCCTCTATTCAATTATCGGCTAACGATATGATTAGAGTTGGAGACTGGGTTTCTATGCCAAAATATGGTGCAGATGGAGATGTTATTAAAATCACTCTAAATACAGTAAAGGTTCAAAATTGGGATAAAACAATTTCTACCATTCCTACTTATTCTTTTGTTTCCGATTCTTTTAAAAATTGGAGAGGTATGGCAGAAGCGGGTGGACGTAGAATTAATAGATCCATTGTTTTAAAATCTGGTTCTGTACAATTCTGTGATACCGAAATGGTGACTAAGTTTAAGAACTACGAATTGTTAAAAGGCTATCTAGATACTAAAGTTGAACAGATTAAGAAGTATAATGAGAGTGGTAACTACGATATGACTTTCTTAATTAATGGAAGACATCTAACAAATATTGGTGTGTTTAGAGCTTATGCTGAGGCCTATATTAAAAGTTTAAATACAATCCATCCAGACCTTACTTGTATGGTATTTCAATCGGAAGGAACTGAATTTGGTATTCCTATAAAGGTTTATTGCTTTACAAAAACTACCGAATGGGCTGAATATGAAAATGTACAATCCGATATTTTCGATCATTTATATGCTTCTGCTCCTGAGTTTGGTTTAGAAGTATTCCAACATCCTTCTGGTGGAGATTTCGAGAAAATCATTAAATAAGTATAATTAATTGACAGTTATATTGTCATAGCGTTTATTGTTCATAATGGCTCAGGTAAAACACATAACAGCTAAAGAATGTTATCCTATCCGTAATGAAGTTTTATGGCAACATAAAGCTCTAAACGAATGTGGTATTGATATAGACACACAAGAAGGCGCTTTTCATTTGGGTGTTTACCTAAATGATCAATTAGTTTGTATTGGTTCATTTTTCATACAAACGAACCCTCAATTTACAGAAGCTAATCAATATAGATTACGTGCAATGGCAACTTTACCGATTGCCCAAAAAAAAGGAACCGCTAAATCCTTATTAGAATTTGCGGTTCAAAAGTTAAAAGCAGAAAACCAAGATTTACTTTGGTGTGATGCTCGAATAATAGCCACGGGCTTTTATAGTAAACTAGGCTTCTCTACAAAAGGTTCTTCCTACGAAATCCCAATTATAGGAACGCATTACCTTATGTATAAGCCTTTGTAAATTAATCAGACTCCGTATCTAAATGTTGTTCTAATGCATACTCATCAGGAATAAGTACTTGTCTGGCTTTACTTCCTTCAAAAGGTCCAATTATACCGGCAGACTCTAACTGATCTACAATTCTACCAGCTCTATTATATCCAAGCTTAAGTTTACGCTGTAATAAAGATGCCGAACCTTGCTGATGCATTACAATCATAGATGCAGCCTCTCTAAATAATTTATCTCTGTCGTTCTTGTCAATATTTCCAACTGCGCTCGTTTCTTCTCCAACAAATTCAGGAAGTTCAAAAGCCATTGGGTAACCCTGTTGCGATCCAATATATTCGGTTAGTTTTTCTACTTCTGGAGTATCAATAAAGGCACATTGTAAACGAGTAAGTTCGTTACCGTCTGATATAAGCATGTCTCCACGACCAATTAATTGATTTGCTCCACCAGCATCTAAAATTGTTCTCGAATCTATTGCAGAACTTACTCTAAAGGCAATACGAACAGGGAAATTTGCTTTTATAGTTCCTGTAATGATATTGGTTGTGGGCCTTTGTGTAGCTACAATTAAATGTATTCCAATTGCTCTAGCTAGTTGAGCTAAACGGGCAATAGGCGTTTCAATCTCTTTACCGGCGGTCATAATTAAATCGGCGAATTCATCAATTACCAGTACTATATAAGGTAGGTATCTATGTCCGTTGTCTGGATTTAGTTTACGGTTTACAAATTTATGGTTGTACTCTTTAATATTTCTAACTTGTGCGATTTTTAATAAATCGTAACGGGCATCCATTTCTATACAAAGTGAGTTTACTGTGTTTACTACCTTTGTAGTATCAGTAATAATTGCCTCTTCTGCATCTGGTAACTTAGCCAAAAAGTGACGTTCAATTTTATTATACAGGGTAAGCTCCACCTTTTTTGGGTCTACCAAAACAAACTTCAATTGAGAAGGGTGTTTCTTGTAGAGAAGAGAAGCCAAAATAGCATTCAATCCAACCGACTTACCTTGTCCTGTAGCACCTGCCATTAATAAGTGAGGCATCTTTGTTAAATCGGCTACATAGGTTTCGTTAGATATCGTTTTCCCTAAACCAATAGGAAGTTCGTAGTCTGCATGTTGGAACTTTTCTGAAGCTAAAACTGATTTCATAGAAACAATACTCGGATTGCTATTTGGAACTTCAATTCCAATAGTTCCTTTACCTGGTAATGGTGCGATAA
Organism: uncultured Flavobacteriales bacterium; assembly: GCA_913041775.1. GTDB lineage: Bacteria > Bacteroidota > Bacteroidia > Flavobacteriales > UBA7430 > UBA6772. Next base: position 1,491 of record CAJWJW010000076.1, on the reverse strand, counting down.
TACGTATTCCTAAAGCAGCTAAACTAAGAGCTATATCGTTTTCTAAACCTTTAATTTTTGAAATACGTACACCAGGAGCGGGGATAATTTCATAAAGTGTTACTGTAGGTCCAACTGTAGCCTTAATTTTAGAAATCTCAATTTTGTAATTATTAAGAGTTTCTACAATTTGGTTTTTGTTGGCTTCTAGCTCTTCTTTATTTATTGTAACTTGAGAATTAGGGTAATCAATCATTAAATCTATAATCGGATGCTGATAGCGTCCTAAATCCAATTTCGGATCGTATTCTCCAAATTCTTCTAAAGCTTTATTTACTTCTTTATCTGTTAAAACCTCTTCCTCTTTTACTTCTACAGCAAGTTCCACCTCCTCTGCTGCAGTTTCAACTACCTGTTTAGGCTTTATAGGGATTATAGTCAATTCTTCCTCTATAATAGGATTTAAACTATTTTCCGGTTCTGGATTTAAGTTAACTCCTACAGGCATTTCTATATCAGAACTAACAGGTTTGGTAGTTTCTGCAAAATTAAACTCATCTGTTGTGTTTTCTGTAATCGATTTCTTTCTCTTAAATAGTAGCAATGAAGATTTAAAGAAATTCTCTATTTTTTCTGGTGTCCAACGATAATAAACACCCAAGAATATAAGCATGGAAAAACTTATAATTAGATAGGTTCCTGTAATTCCTAACGCGCCAGTTAAAAACTTAGCAGCCATTCGCCCATTAAAACCAGCTAAAATAGAAGAATCACTAAAACTCATTGCTAAAAAGGTACTTAGCCAAAGACATAAGAAAATTGAATTTCTAAATAGTCTGTTTAATTTTAGAATGTGCTCTCGGGTAAATATTTGAATTCCAGCAACTGCCAAGAAAAAGGGGATAAGCAGTGTGGATATTCCAAACTGTTGGTAGATGAATATTTCGCCTAGTTTAGCACCCATTTTACCCAGTAAATTTTTCACGCTTAAACTATTGTCGCCTAAAAGTTTAGCAGTGTCTAATTGTGTCAAGTCAAAATCTTGTCTCCAATTAAAAATAAAGGATATAAAAGAGAGGAATAATACTATTGATAAACAGATCATTATCAGACCAAACACTACATGTGCAGTCTTGTTTTTAAAGTTTAAACTAAGCTGAGGATATTTGGATTTTTTTGTTTTTGCCATGGTAATCTATATATTGATTCAAAAATAGCTAAAAAGGTCTTTATAATACATTTATATACTTGCTTTTATTCACGATGATATACACAAAATCTATAATAGAAATCCAAGGCCGATGATGAGGGATGGATTTGAATTTAATCTTGAAATTTACTACAAGTTTGTTGGACTAGAAAATAATGAAATAATTTTCAAGTTTTAATTTTCAAGTTTTTAACTCTATCAAATCCTAAATTATTAAATTTGCGAATCTTAAATTAGAAAGCAAGCGATTCCATGGAAATTCCTAAGAAATACAACCCATTACAAGTAGAAGATAAATGGTA
>CAJWJW010000075.1 GCA_913041775.1 uncultured Flavobacteriales bacterium | reverse complement strand
AAATACAAGTAAATATTTTACATAAAGGTGTTGGAGCCATTACAGAAAGTGATGTATTATTAGCAACAGCTTCAGATGCAATTATTGTAGGATTTAATGTGAGACCTCAAGGAAATGCAAGAGTAATTGCAGACAGAGAAGAAGTAGATATTAGAACATATTCGATCATTTATGATGCCATAAACGATCTTAAAGACGCCATGGAAGGTATGTTATCTCCTGTGATGAAAGAAGAAGTTACTGGTAATGTTGAAATTAGAGAAGTGTATAAGATTTCTAAAGTTGGTAATATTGCAGGTTGTATGGTAATGAATGGTAAAATCTTCAGAAATTCTAAAATTAGAATTATTCGCGATGGTATCGTTGTCCATGATGGAGAATTGACTTCATTAAAACGATTTAAAGACGATGTAAAAGAAGTTGCAAAAGGATATGATTGTGGTCTTCAACTTAAGAGCTATAATGATATTATAGAAGGAGATACTTTAGAGGCTTATCAAGAAGTAGCAGTTAAGAAAAAATTGAAATAATTTACAGTCTAAAAAAGCGCTTTATTTATTGATTTATGTCAATAAATAAAGCGCTTTTTTTGTTTGTTAAATAGTCCTTTTATTTACCAAGAGGAATAACAATAGCACTTTGATATTTTCTTTTAAAATTTAGTAAAGCTCGGTCAGCTTCAAGCTTCGTTTTATAAAATCCAACTTGTATTTTCCACTCAGGTTGACTATATATTATATATGTTTTTGTTTCAGGAAAATCAATCTTAAATTTCCCTCTTGTTTTTTTTGCCTCTTCCTCAAACCCGTTGTATAACTGGATTCTAAACCCGTAGCTAAACTCTTTATTAAATGCTCTTTTTTTTGAAATAAATTCGCTAACTAATTTATTATCAGATTTTTCTGACTGAGAAAAGATAGTTTGAGTTGTGAAAATACACACAAATAAAAAACAGCCTAATATTATTGATTTTTTCATAAAAAATTATTCTTTACAAAGTTAACAACTTCATCATAAATAAATTGTAAAACAACCTTATTTAGAACAAATATAAATTAGTATTTAACAGCTCATTAGCATTTCAAAATTTACATATATGTACTACTTTTGTGCATCTAATAAAGATGGGTATTTTAGGCCAATTTTAGTTAGAAATTATAGTAATTTGATACTAAACTAATAGTTTGTGAATATGAAAAGTGTATATCTGCACAAAAGACTAACCAACGTACTTCTTAAAAGTTTTACATTTCTACTATTATTTTCTTTGAGTTTTTCTACGATGGCACAAGAATCTGTGGATGCAGCTCGCCAAAAAGAAGGGAGAACTTTATTTAGAAGCTTGTGTGCTTCTTGTCATAAATTAGAGAAGAAACATGTAGGTCCTGCTTTAGGAGGGGTTACAGAAAGAAGAGAAAACGACTGGTTAAAAGCTTGGATCAAAAACAATGCAGCTTTAAGAGCTTCTGGTGATAGAGATGCGATTGCTATTTTTAAAGAGTACAAGGGTTCTGTAATGTCTTCTTTTGGTCAGTTGACAGACACTCAAATAGATGATATACTTTATTACACAGACGTAGGTGATCCAGTAAAAGTAGTTCCAGCTGGAACCGTGGTAGCTACTGGAGGTCAAAAAAAGGGACCAGGTTGGTTGCTATATGTTTTAGCGGCGATTGTTATTTGTGCCTTTTTAATTATTGCAACTTTACTTAAAACAATTAGTGAATTACAAGGAGCGCCAAAAACACCAAATTCTTTAGGCTCACTCAAAGAAGTTTGGGCTGGGATACAACAAAATACATTTTTACACGTAGTTGGAACAATTTTCTTGTTATTAACTGGAGCCTATTTTGGCTTTGGTACTTTATTTAGTGTTGGAGTAGACCAAGGATATAAGCCAGTGCAGCCAATCGCTTTTTCTCACAAAATTCATGCTGGAGAAAATAAAGTAGATTGTCAATACTGTCATTCTTCTGCAAAGCATAGTAAACATTCTGGTATACCCTCTGTAAATGTTTGTATGAATTGTCATATGAATATTGCTGAGGTAGCAGAAGGAACAGAAGTAGAGTACGACGGAATTATTTTACGAAAAAAAGAGCTAGATAAGGAGATTCAGAAAATATATGATGCTGCTGGTTGGGATGCAGAAAATTTAGAGTACACAGGAGAAACCAAACCTATCAAATGGATTCGTATTCATAACTTACCAGATCACGTAAACTTTGTACACGCGCAACACGTAACGGTGGCAGGTATAGATTGTAAGCAATGTCATGGTCCTGTAGAAGAGATGGATGAAATGTATCAATACTCACCACTAACCATGGGATGGTGTATTGATTGTCATAGAGAGACCAACGTAGATTTAAAAGGAAATCCTTATTACGAGAAAATACACAAGCAATTGGCAGAGAAGTATGGTACTAAAGAAGTAACTATAGCTCAGTTAGGTGGAATCGAGTGTGGTAAGTGTCATCATTAATAAAATAAGAAGATAAATTCTATATAAATGGCTTCAAACAAAAAATACTGGCAAAGTGTTGAGGAACTCAAAGGTAGTTCTATTGTTGAAACGCTAAGTAAAAATGAATTTGTAGAAGAAATACCTACAGATGAATTTTTAGGAGATAAAGAAACGTTAGAAAACTCATCTACATCCAGAAGAGATTTTCTAAAATATGTTGGATTTACAACTGCTGCTGCAACATTAGCAGCCTGTGAGGGGCCGGTTAAAAAATCGATTCCTTACGTAGTAAAACCACATGATACTATCTTAGGTGTTGCGGATTGGTATGCAAGTACTATTGCTGACGGATATGATTTTGCGAATGTTTTAGTAAAAACTCGTGAAGGTCGTCCTCTTTTAATTATGCCAAATAAAGATGCTAACGGAAGCACCAATGCAAGAGTTCAGGCTTCAGTTTTATCTTTATATGACGAACAACTTAGATTAAAAGAGCCTAGAAAAGGAGAAACAACTATATCTTGGAATACAGCTCATAGTGAAATTGGTCAAGAATTAGCTCAGTTAAAAGAAGCAAATGAATCTGTTGTTTTATTAACAGGAACTTTAGCGAGCCCTTCTACAGAAAAAATCATTTCAGAATTTATAGTGGCATATCCAAATGTGAAACATGTCGTTTATGATGCAATTTCAGAAAGTGGAACTGCAGACGCTTTTGAAGCAATGTTTGGTCAAAGAGCACTGCCAAACTATCATTTTGAAAAAGCACAGACCATTGTTTCTTTTGGTGCAGATTTTATAGGTGACTGGCAAGGTGGATTTGAAAAAGGATATGCAGCAAGCAGAAATCCAGATTCAGGACACATGTCTTACCTTGTTCAATTTGAGGCTAACATGTCTCTAACAGGAGCCAATGCAGATAAACGAGTAGTTACAAAACCATCAGATCAAGTATTTGCTTTAATTAATCTATACAATACAATTACTGGGTCGAGTTTGCCATCTAAAGCAACTCCAGTAGATGCATACATCAAAGACGTAGCTTCAGCTTTAAAGAAATCAGGTTCTCACGGAGTTGTAGTTTCAGGTTCTTCAGACAAAAACGCACAATTAATTGCCTTTGCCATAAATGATGTATTACAAAGTATCGTATTTGATGCAGCTAATCCATTACACATTAGAAAAGGAAACGATACTGACTTAGCTCAAGTTGTAGCCGATATGAAAGCTGGAAAAGTAAAAGGCTTACTTACCTACAATGTAGATCCAGTTTATAATTTATCTGTGGGTACAGAATTTGCTGAAGCAACTAAAAAATTAAACTTATCCGTAGCAATGTCAGTTCAAAATGATGCTACAGCAAATGTGACTCAATACACATTACCAATGACTCATTTTCTAGAGTCATGGGGAGATGTTATGATGACAGAAGGAAATTACGGATTGGTGCAGCCTACCATTCAAAATTTATTTAATACTGCTCAATTACAAGAAGTATTATTAAAATGGTCAGGAAATACTGTATCGTATCATGATTATTTAAAAGCATATTGGTCATCAAACATATTAGGAGGGAAATCATGGAATAAAGCTTTACATGATGGATTCTTTACAAGAGAAGTTTCAAATAAAGTTTCAAAGAGCTCAATAGATGTTGTTTCAGTTGCCAATGCTTTGAAAAAAGCAACAAAAACATCAGAATTTGAATTAACCTTATTTTCTTCTACAGCGATAGGTGACGGAAAGCAAGCAAATAATCCTTGGTTGCAAGAATTTCCAGATCCAATTACACGAGCAGCTTGGGATAATTATGTAACTGTTTCTATGGCAGATGCCAGAGAATTAGGATTTACAAATCCAGTAAAAGATAATGGAGCTATCAATGGAAATTACGCAACAGTTTCTGTAAATGGTGTCTCCTTAGAAAATGTTCCAGTAATGGTTCAGCCAGGTCAAGCTCCAGGTTCAATTGGATTGGCATTAGGGTATGGTAGAAAAACCAACTTGAAAGAAGAAATGCAAGTAGGAGTAAATGCCTATACATTATATGCTGATTCTAACAATGTTCAGTATGGAGTTTCTATCGAGAAAACATCAGGTGCTGTTCATGAATTCGCTTGTACGCAAGTTCAAAAAACAATAGCTGGAAGACATGATATTTTAAAAGAAACAACATTAAAAGATTATACAACTATAGATCCTAAAGATCATAAGAATGGTTGGAATGTTCCGGCTATGGTTTCATATGATCATCAAGAAGTAGAGGCTAAATCTATTGATTTATGGGAAGAGCATAACAGAGAAATTGGGCATCACTTTAATCTATCTATAGATTTAACTTCTTGTACCGGTTGTGGAGCCTGTGTTATTGCGTGTCATGCAGAAAATAATGTTCCTGTAGTTGGTAAAAAAGAAGTTAGAGTTGGTAGAGATATGCACTGGTTGCGTATAGACCGTTACTATTCTTCTGGAGTTGAAGCAAAATTTAACGAAGTTTACAATAAAGAACCGAATTCACAATCTATTAGGGAGTTTGCAAAAGATAGTTTAGGCCTTGGAGACGGAGCAATGTATGCTGCTTTAGAAACTGAAGCTGAAAACCCACAAGTTGCTTTCCAGCCAATGATGTGTCAGCATTGTAACCATGCTCCATGTGAGACTGTTTGTCCAGTTGCTGCGACAACACATGGTCGTCAAGGTCAGAATCAAATGACATACAATAGATGTGTAGGAACTAGGTATTGTGCAAATAACTGTCCGTATAGAGTTCGTCGTTTTAACTGGTTTAGTTATTCAGATAACAAGGAGTTTGATTTTAATATGAATAACGACTATGGAAAAATGGTTTTAAATCCAGATGTGGTAGTTCGTTCAAGAGGAGTTATGGAAAAATGTTCTTTTTGTATTCAATCTACTCAAGCGGTTATTTTAAAAGCTAAGAAAGAAGGAAGAAAGGTAGGAAATGATGATTTCAACGACGCTTGTGCTTGTGCAGCAGCATGTTCAACAGGAGCTATGGTGTTTGGAGATGTAAATAATGAAGAGGACCCTATAGTGCCCTTGGCAGCAGATAAAAGAGCCTATCACGTATTAGATTATCTACAAACGAAACCGAATGTAGTATATCAAGTGAAAGTTAGAAATACAAACGAAGCGTAATTAAAATTTAAGATATAACATATGTCTCATTACGAAGCACCCATAAGAGAGCCCTTAATATTAGGTCACAAAAGTTACCATGATATTACCGAAGACATCGCTAGACCTATTGAAGGAAAAGCAAATAAGAACTGGTATATCGCATTTTATATTTCTTTATCAGCAATGCTTTGGGGATTTGGATGTATTTTTTATACTGTTGGAACTGGTATTGGAGTTTGGGGGTTAAATAAGAACATTGGATGGGCTTGGGATATCACCAATTTCGTATGGTGGGTAGGGATTGGTCATGCAGGTACTTTAATCTCAGCAGTATTGTTGTTATTCCGTCAAAAATGGAGAATGGCAATTAACCGTTCTGCAGAAGCAATGACAATATTTGCAGTTTTTCAAGCGGGTTTATTTCCTATTATTCACATGGGACGCCCTTGGAATGCTTATTGGGTATTGCCACTTCCAAATCAATTTGGATCATTGTGGGTAAACTTTAACTCACCCTTATTATGGGATGTATTTGCCATCTCTACATATTTATCTGTATCATTAGTTTTTTGGTGGACAGGATTGTTGCCAGATTTTGCAATGATTCGTGATAGGGCTGTAAAACCGTTTCAAAAGAAAATATATTCTTTATTATCTTTTGGATGGTCAGGTAGAGCTAAAGATTGGCAACGTTTTGAAGAAGTATCATTGGTTTTAGCTGGATTGGCAACCCCATTAGTACTTTCTGTGCATACAATTGTATCAATGGATTTCGCAACATCAATTAATCCAGGTTGGCACTCAACAATTTTTCCACCTTATTTTGTAGCAGGAGCAATATTCTCAGGATTTGCAATGGTACAAACCTTATTAGGAATAATGCGTAAAGTAACCAATCTAGAGGCATATATTACTCGTTTACATGTAGAGTATATGAATATTGTAATTATTTTAACAGGTGGAATTGTCGCTGTAGCCTATGCAACGGAATTCTTTATTGCTTGGTATACAGGTTCTCAATATGAGGATTACACCTATTTAT
>CAJWJW010000074.1 GCA_913041775.1 uncultured Flavobacteriales bacterium | reverse complement strand
ACTCCCTCTATCCGCACTAAAGCTTACTCGAAAGAGTAGGCTTTTTTTATGGGTTAATTTTTGATAGAGTGTTAATGATGAGTAGGTAGATTATTATTTATCATTCTATGCTATCAATAACCAAGGCTTCAGCTATTTCAAAAAAAAATGTAAATTAGAAGTCGAATTAAGACACTTTATATGAAACAAATTACGCTCTCCGTATTAGGTTTATTCTTTAGCATTACTTTATGTGCTCAGTCTAGTTTAAACCTCAATTACCTATCTAATTACACGTACTCTAACAGCTTAAACGATGTTTGGGGTTATGCTACCGAAAGTGGAGAATATGCTTTGGTTGGAGTTTATAACGGCGTTTCTGTTGTCGATGTAACGAATCCTACACAAATAACTGAGCTTGGTTTTTTCGAAGGTCCCAGCTCTACTTGGAGAGATTTAAAAACTTATGGAGATTATTTATACTGTGTTAACGAATCTAGTGGAGGTTTGCATATTATAAACTTAGAGGAGTTAATTGCTGGTAATGCCAATCCTACATCTATTCAAAATGTAGATTTAGGCTTTACTACAGGGCACAATATTTACATCGATGAAAATGGTATTCTTTATGTTCTAGGTGCCAACTTTGGTGGCGGTGGTGCAATGATGTTCGATGTTTCTACTACCCCAGAAAGTCCAGAATATTTAGGGAATTATGGCGATAGCTATTTTCATGATGCTATGGTCAGAGGCGATACTCTTTGGGGTGGAGCTATTTACAATGGAGAATTTTCTGTAGTTGATGTGTCGGATAAAGCAAATCCAGTTCTTTTGGCTAGCCACGGTACACCCAATAATTTCACACATAATAGTTGGATCTCAGATGATGGAAATACGGTTTTTACTACCGATGAAGTAAGTGGTTCTTTTGTTACCGCCTACGATGTGTCTGACCTTAGTAACATTGAAGAACTCGATAGAATTCAAGCATGGAGTACCGATACCGATGTAATTCCTCACAATACCCATGTAGCGGGCGACTTTTTAGTTACCTCTTATTATAGAGATGGTGTTTCTGTGGTTGATGCCAGTAATCCGAGTAACTTAATTGAAGTTGCCTATTACGATACTTCACCAAACTATGAAGGTGCTGGATTTAATGGTGCTTGGGGAACGTATCCATTTTTACCTTCTGGAAATGTTTTGGTATCGGATATTGAAAACGGCCTTTTTGTGTTGGAGCCAAAATTTACCAATGCGAGTTTTATAGAAGGTTCAATTACGGATGGTCTTACCGAGGCTCCTATAAGTAATGTTACTGTACAGATTGTTGGTTCTACCAATCCATCCCTTTCTAGTTTAGCTGGATTTTACCAATCTGGCATGGCTGATCCTGGAATTTACACCTTAGAGGTTTCCGCAAATGGTTATGCTACACAGCAAATAAGTGTGAACCTTCTAACAGGAATTATTTTAGAATTAAATATAGAATTAGTTTCTAGTGGATGTATGGACGAAACTGCGTGTAATTACAATCCTTTTGCTGTAACCGACGATGGTTCTTGTGCAGAAATTGATGAATGTGGTGAATGTGGTGGTAATGGCCCTGCTATTGGCTACGATTGTGATGGAAACTGTACAGGTGAATCGTTTACCTTAGAGATGATGGATTCCTATGGTGATGGCTGGAATGGCAATACAATTAGTTTTAATTCTATGTCTTTTGGTTTTTCTTCTGGCTCATCTCAAATCGAAACTTTTTGTTACGATCCTTCTTATGGATGTCTAGAAATAATCTGTGATGGTGGTACTTGGCAGGAAGAGATTTCTTGGACTATATCCGATGTTAATGGAGTCTTACTTTCTGAAGGAGCTCCATATCAAGGAAGTTTATGTGATTTCTCTAATGTATCTGAAACTTGTCAGAACTTAAACTTACCAGCTGGTTGGTCAATGTTTTCTACCTATATAGAGGCAGATAACATGGTGTTGAGTTCGTTGTTTAGTGACTTAGTAAGCTCTAATAATTTAACAATTGTTAAAGATTATGCTGGTTCAGCTTATTTACCTTCTTTCAATATGGATGCTATAGGTATTGTAGACAACTCACAAGGTTATTTACTTAAAACTACCAATGCACAGTCTATAGATATATGTGGAGTTTACATGTTGCCAGAAGCGAATCCAATTGCCCTTAATCAAGGTTGGGGTATATTCAGTTATTTACGCTTAGAGCCAGCAGATACGCAAGCTGTATTCGACGAGTTCGGTGCAGATGTAGTTATAATTAAAAATAATGTGGGTGCTGCTTATTTACCAGACTGGGGCTTTAATGGAATTGGAAATTTAGAGCCTGGGAAAGGTTACCAAATAAAAATGGCAACTCCTCATACGCTACAATATTTATCAAATAGTGAAACGTATTAAGCTTGAGGTCTTTATAAAGCTTTAGCTAACAAACAATACTTGCTTGGTGGTTCTGTTTTCCTGACTAAGAATAATCTCTTTGTCCTTTAAAATAGATTGTTCAGAACCTTGGTTATAGTGTCTAATAGTGAGTAACTCTAAGCCAGTATTGTATTTAATTCGGTAGTTTTTAGAAAGCTCTTCTATAAGTGTTTGTACCTGTAAAGGATCTACATCTACAGCTAAAGAACATGATACGGCTGAGTTCTGAATCAGGTTTACTTTGGCATTGTACTTTGCTAGTACAGAGAAAATCTGAGCTAAATGATTCTCTACTATAAAGTCTAAGTCTAACGCTGCTATAGAGAGTAAGGTTTGGTTTTTCTTTAAAATATAAAAAGCTGTTTTTGGAACAGTCTCTACACTATCTGCAATCCAGGTACCTTCAGTTTCAGGATTTACAAATGATCTAATTTCTAATGGAATTCCTTTTGCTTTTAAAGGTTGCAATGTCTTAGGATGGATTACAGACGCTCCATAATAAGCCAATTCTATAGCTTCCTGAAAAGAGAGCTTTTCAACTTTTATTGGATTTGGGAAATAGCGAGGATCAGCATTTAATAGACCAGGTACATCTTTCCAAATCACTAATTTTTTCGCATCTAAAATACTTGCAAAAATTGCGGCACTATAGTCTGAACCTTCTCTACCGAGTGTGCTCGAAAAGTTTTCTGAAGTACATCCTATAAATCCCTGTGTAATCGTAAGGTGTTCGCCTCGTATATTCTTTTTAATTAATTGACTACTTAGTTCCCAATCTACATTAGCATCTTGGTGTTTATTGTCTGTTTTAATTAAATCTCTTGCATCTAACCAAGTATTTTTTAATCCAATTTCATTTAAATAGGCACTCACAATTGTTGTAGATACTAACTCTCCAATGGATACAATTTGATCGTACTCATATGGGTATTCAGGACGTGGTTCATCCTCTAAAGCCCATTCGACCTCAACAAATAAATTTGTTACATCATCAAATACCGTATGTCCCTTAGGAAACAAACCGCTTATAATATTTTTATGAAATAACTTTACTTTTTCTACTTTCTCAAATACATTCGCCTGCTTTAAGTAAAAAGCCCGAGCAACTTCTTCTAAAAGATTTGTAGTCTTTCCCATAGCCGAAATCACAACCAATGGTTTATGGGCTTTATACTGCTGCAGAATTTTTGCTAAATTCTTTATTCCTTCAGCATCTTTTACAGATGCACCTCCAAACTTAAAAACTTTCATCCTAATATATTTGCAACAAATGTAAAATATTTAAAGCGCCCACACTCAAGCAAAAAATGAAATATTTCCCATTATTTATTTGTCTAAATTGATGTGCTATTAATGACTTAGTCCCAAACATGAAAAATGGTCTACTATCGATTCTAATGTTTTCCACTTCGTTTGTATTTTCAGAAATTAATCTTAATTACGGAACCAGTAACTTTGTTGCAATAGGTGAGGGTTTGGGTGGGTTTACTTGTGAGTTATCTTCTGGCGGTAGATTCGGTAGAGATCACGATCTTATAGATGATGTAAATAAAGACGGTATTCTCGATATAATTGTAGGTGCATGCTCTTATAGATGATGGAGATACTGATGCTGGTTTCGCTTATATTCTGTTTATGAACACGGACGGCACTGTTCAATCTCGTCAAAAGATTTCGATGTTTCAATAGACTTGAGCGATTAAATACAATGGAATAACCAGAAACAAAGCAGGAAGTAAATTACTAACTTTAATTTTTTTCAAATGCAATATATTTAATGCAATAGCAATTATAAGAACACCACCAACAGCCGATAATTCAGTAATTATTTCTGGAGCTAAATAAGGCTCAAAATAAATGGCTCCCCAAGTTAAAACAGATTGAAACAGTAAAAGTGGTATTGCAGAAACAAGTACCCCTATACCAAAAGTAGAGGCTAATAAAATGGAAGTGATTCCATCGAGAAGGCTTTTTGTAAACAATAAAGTACTGTCTTTGTTAATCCCTTCTTCTATTGCTCCAACAAAAGTCATAGAGCCAATGCAGTAAATTAAAAAGGCTGTTATTAGTCCTTCTGTAAATAGTGGATTTTTACTTTTAAGACTCTTTTTTATTCTACTCCCAACTCGTTCAAATAGTTGTTCTATGTTGAGTAATTCTCCAATTATTGCTCCTAGGACTAAACAGATAAGGAGTAATAAAAACTGCTGTGTAGCGAGTGCCATTTTAAAACCTAAGACTAGGGTAAATAATCCTATTACTTGAAAAATAGTTATTCTTGTTTTTTCAGAAACATACTTACCAAAAGCCACTCCTATAAGACTCCCTATAATAACAGTCAATGCATTTACAATACTTCCAATGGGTATTATCATAGCTATTTTGTTTATTCTTCTGAGAATTCTACTAGTTTGCGTCTGTATTTGCTAAACAACTTAGATTTTGAAATAAATCCAATATACTCACCATGGCAAGTTACTGCTAAATTCCATGCTCCTGTTTCTTTGAATTTCGCCATCACTTTGTCCATCGGATCGTAAAGCTTTATAGAACCTAAGGGTTGGTGCATTAAATCCTCAACTGTAATTTGTGTATATAAACTATCGTCAAACATTACTTTACGGATATCGTCAAGACTTATAATTCCTAAGAATATATTCTTCTCATCTACTACAGGAAAAATATTCCTTTTAGAATCTGCAACTACTTTTACGAGCTCTCCTAAATTCATTTCAGGATGTATAACAGAGAAGTTTTTTTCAACTAACTTTTCCAGTTGCATCTGCATCAATACTGCTTGGTCTTTGTTGTGCGTCATCAATTCACCCTTTTGTGCTAATTGTAAGTTGAAGAGCGAATGGGGAATAAAGTATTTTGAACTCACATAAGAAATTGCTGCCACAGTCATTAGTGGAATGAAAAGTTCGTAGCCACTCGTAATTTCGGCAATCAAGAAAATTGCAGTTAGTGGTGCATGTAATACTCCTGCAATTAATCCTGCCATAGAGACCAAGCTAAAGTTGCTTACCGATAATTCTATCCAGAAAAAATGATTAATCAGCTTAGCAAATACATAACCCAATCCCGCGCCCAAAAATAAGGAAGGCGCAAATACTCCTCCAATTCCACCTACTCCTACAGTAACAGAGGTAGCAACAATTTTAAACAACAAGATGATGAAAATCAATACGAATAATGCCGTTTCTGTAGTGCAAATAGATTCAATATAGCTCCCAGAAATAATCTCTTTTCCTTGGTCTGCTAATAATAAATTGATGGTTTCGAATCCCTCTCCAAAAAGTGGTGGAATTAGAAATAGTAAGCCCCCTAAAAATAAGCCACCCCAAATAGCTCGGCTAATTTTGTGTTTTATCTTTTTTAATAGATTGGTGGTTTTGTAAAATACTTTAGAAAAGACTACAGAGAGCAATCCGCAAAACACTCCTAGCAGAATGTAAAAAGGCATATTGGCAACATGAAATGCCTCAACATTTTCAATGTGTAATATTAAAGCATCTCCAATAATTAAACGTGAACTTATTGTAGCTGATACTGATGCAATGAGCAAAGGAATAATCGACGCCATGGTTAAGTCTAACATTAATACTTCCATAGCTAAAACTAGGGATGCAATTGGAGCATTGAAAATACTCGCAATTGTACCTGCTGTAGCGCAGCCTATTAACAACATCCGATCTTTAAAATTAAGATGTAAAACGCGCGCAAAATTTGAGCTTAAAGACGATGCACTAGATGCTGCTGGTGCTTCCAATCCAATAGAACCACCAAAACCAGCAGTAAGTATTGAAGAGATAATAGAAGAAAACATATGATGTCTCTTCATGATGCCACTACGTTTGGCTATAGCATATAGGATTGTAGGAAACCCATTACTTTCGGGTTTTCTAACGATGTATTTATTCCAAAGCACAGTAGCCAAAATCCCTATTAAAGGGAGTATTAGTAACGAGTAATTGTGCCAAACCGTTGACTCTGATGAGCTACGTAAAAAGTCTCCTAAACTATGCGCTGTATTCTTTATGAAAGCGGCTATTAATCCAGAACCTACACCTACAATTAAGCTCATTAGCAAGATAAACTGCTTATGTGAGATGTGTTTTACTCTCCATATTAAGAAACGTTTTAAGAAGCTTTGTTTTGGCATTTAATTGCTAAATATGTTTGTCTATTAAAGTTCTAATTCCCTCGTTAGAAGGTCTTGGAGCACGTACATTAATGATGTTCCCATTGCTATCGAATAGCATGAATCTAGGAATCCCATTGATTTTATAATCCTTCGCTATTTTACTCCATCCAGAAGCAAATAGCTGTA
>CAJWJW010000073.1 GCA_913041775.1 uncultured Flavobacteriales bacterium | reverse complement strand
TACAATACTATCGTCTATCATCACCAAATTGTCGGTATTAGTTACTTGTCCGTAAGTAATATCGTACACGTGGCCTACTAGGCTATCGCGGTTACTATCGTCGGTAATAAACGTTCTTAATTTCGCATCTTTAATTGCAATTTTCTCTATTCTAGGGCTCACAGAAAAGATCTCTGTAATTTTTGCTGCAGTAGCATTAGACCCTAAATCAAGTACTTGCTGAGCTTGTTTTTCTTTGTAGAGATCTTCCATTCCTTTTACCATACCGTAAAACGAAGTTTCGGCAGTATTAGGAATAAAGGAGAATACAGCGCTCTTTAAATCGCCACCTATACTTTCCATTATCTTAGGACAAATTAACTTCCCTAATTCTTTACGTTCGGTATAAATATCGGCATCGTTACCTCTTGAGAAGTAGATACGTTCAAAAGAACAAGCTTTATTTTCTAAAGGCTCGGTAATTTGATCCATGCTCACACGACCATCTTTCTTAATGATCAATGCATGACCAGGGGTGATTTCTGAAATAGAATCTTGAGGCACATTCATAGCCGTCTGTATAACAGCGCGCTCTGAAGCCACCACTACGACTTCATCATCTTTATAATAAAACCCAGGGCGAATTCCAGCAGGATCTCTCAATGCGAAAGCATCTCCATGTCCCATTAAACCACACATCACATAACCACCATCCCATTTTTTTGCAGAGTTGGTAAGCACGTTTTGAACATTTATTTTCGAGGCGATGAATTTAGACATCTCTCGCTTACTCTTAATTTCATCTCTATGCTTATAGTATAATTCGTCGTTTTCTTCATCTAAGAAATGACCAATTTTTTCGAGTATTGTAACCGTATCAGATTTCTCTTTTGGGTGCTGACCTAAATCGATTAATTGATCAAACAATTCATCTACGTTGGTCATGTTAAAGTTACCAGCCATGACCAAATTACGAGTCATCCAGTTATTCTGACGTAAAAAAGGATGGCAATGTTCAACACTGTTTCCACCGTAAGTACCGTAGCGAAGGTGACCTAAAAACAATTCCCCAGAAAAAGAGACATTTTCTTTTAACCATTGTACATCCTGAAGTTTTCCAGGGTTCTTGTCTTCTACATCCTCAAATTTCTTGTTGATATAAGTGAAAATATCTTGTACAGAATTGGTTTTATTAGAGCGGTAACGAGAAATATACCTTTTACCCGGTTCAACATCGAGCTTGATGTTTGCCAAACCAGCACCATCTTGTCCACGGTTAACCTGCTTTTGCATTAACAGGTACATTTTATTTAAACCATAAAGTGATGTGCCGTACTTTTCTTGGTAATACTCTAGTGGCTTAAGGAGGCGAATCATCGCTACTCCACATTCGTGTTTTAACTCGTCACTCATAGGGCTTTGGACAGTAAGTTTAAGGCTGCAAGTTACAATAAATTGAAAATTAAAATTGAAAATTAAAATTAAAATTAAATTCTAAAATAGCACTTCTAAAGACGGGTTTGAAAATAGTTTTGAGTGAAAAAATGGGACTAAATACAAGCCTAATAATATCCAATTTAGAGGCATAAAACTAAGTCCTGTACTTAATTTTTTATCCAAGGATAAGTAGCACTCCCAAGAGGACCATCAACCTTTAAAAAATAAAGTCCTGTAGGAAGCTCATAAACAGAAATAGTTTGTTCTTGTCCGGTAGTTTGGTAGATCAATTTCCCGACTGTGTTGTATAAAGTAATTGTTGCTTCAGACTTGAGTTTAATATGTAAATAATCTGACACCGGGTTAGGATAAAGACTAACTAGGTACTTAGACTGCTCTTCTAAACCAACTACATTAATATGGACAGTGTCTGTAGTTCCACAATCGTTTATAGGATCGTATAGAAGAACTCCATAAACACCATCTTCTAAGAGATATAAAGTGTCATTGTGTTCAAAAGGGATTACATTTTCATAATACAACCAAGTAATTTCTAAGCTATCGTGCAAGGTTTCAACTGTGAGTATATTTTCTTGTTGATTGTAAAAAATATCAGCTGTAATTACGATACATGATCCATCATCGTCAGTTGCTGTATCTTGATAATTACAAGCAAACATGTTTGTGCAGCCATCTGTTTCAAGCTCATCACAAATACTATCGCCATCAGCATCGTTTACACATGTACTATCACAATTATAATAAGGTTCTGGATAATAGCAATCCTCACTTTCTTGTGTAGCTAGCGGATTGTAATTACAAGCCATCGGCTCTACACAACCAATAATTTCTAGTTCATCGCAAACACCATCATTATCAGAATCTAAAATACAATCTCCATCACAATTGTAGTAGTCTGCAGGACTTATACACGAACCATCATCCTCGTTAGCTTCAATATCAAAATTACAAGCATTGGCATCTGTACAGCCAAATACAATTCCTGTACAATCATAGGTCATAGAGCCGGAAGTTATAAGGCTCATCCCATTTACTGTAAAGATTATTGGGATAGTATTGACAATGTACAAATTTGCACCATCAACGATCTGAAGCGAAATAGTTTCTCCAGGTATAGCACCATCAATAGAATCACTTATTGCATCATCTCCCCATACAGCAACCGACTGCATTCCATTACTTAAATCTTCTTCAGCTAAACTCGCAGAGCCTACCACTAAATCATTTTCGGTTAGTGCAACAATATAAGGGCTGTTGGTATTTAAGTTTAAGTTTGAGAAAAACCCTTCATTTAGCAAGAGCGTCATATTAGAACCTGTATTTAACCCATCTAAAACAGAAGGTAATTCACAAGATTGTGCGCTAACAAAAGCGGGGCTTACTAGTAGGAAAAATGCAATTATATGTTTCATAGCTATATTTCTGAATTGCAATTTACTTTAAAAAATTGCTTAAATTTTATAATGTACACCGAAACCAATAATATGTAACTGGTCAGGGTTCTTGTTATTGAACTCTTTTTGAGTCCTTAAAAAGAGCTTCATTTTCAACTTATTCATCATACTCCAGCTAATTCCAATGGTAGAACGCCTTTGGTTAAACTCGTTTGTAGCTGCGATTTTCCAATATAGTTCGTGTGAAATATAGGGGTTTATGAGTTTGCTTTTTAGGGCAATTGCCCATTTGGCGCGTAAGTGAGTTTTATTTAGTTCTCCCATAGAATCCCACGATTGCTGAATTCTAAGTCTTTGTTTTAGACTTATAGGGTTGTTTTTAAAGCTATACACCGAACTAAAATCAAAATTCATTCGAGTGTATTTATCCTCTTCAAATTCGTTTACAATTCGAATATTTAAGCCTAAAGAATGAGCTTTTCTAAGGTTATACCTAAAACCAATATCAATGAAGTTTTTTTTATACTGACTTAAACTATCTGCCCATCGAATTTGATCTCGAAGTTCAAACCGAAGTTTAGAGTTTACTTTTTTACTGAACTTTAAAGAACCCCAAAGCTGTAAATCTTCATTTTGTGCGAAGCTTAATAAAGGCAATGTAAATAAGAGGAGGAGGAGAAGTTTATTCTTCATTTTCTGGCAAATCTGTTCCCCAAACAATCTCTTTAGCATCTGCTGTGAAGAAAATGGTTACCGTGGCAACATCACGTAAAAAATCAATCTTTCCTATTTGAACCTTTACAATGTCTAGACCTGTACGCTCTCTTAAATCGCGGATCATCTCAATTCTATTCTCCGTTTTTATGAGGTCAATCCGCTCGTAAACTACATTCTTACTTTGTACTTCGTTATTAAACCAGAGCTTTTCGAAACTCAAGGTTACCAATAAAATAGTAGAATTTACAAACATCAACTCAGCCCAAGATATTTTTTTATTGGCTAAGGCATTTATCATAGCCAGGCCAATAACAATAAACAAATAGGTCATTTCCTTAATAGGAATAGGCTCTGTACGATATCTTAAAATACCAAATACCGCAAATAAACCGAGTGCAAAACCAAGCTCCATAGGTACTTTTCGAAGTAAGAAACAAATGAAGAATGTAAGTAAGTTGAAAATGAAAAAAGTAAATAAATAATCTTTTCTACGATTGGAAGCAAAATACAAAACTCTAATAATCACAAATGTGAAAGAGAAGTCGATCAGAAAACGAATGAATAACTTAAATAAGTCTCTTTGATTGAATAATTCTACGTCTAAAAATTCCATATTTCTTGAATCTTGTTAAGGTCTAGTAATCTCGATTTAAATCGATTGTATTTGAGTTTGTCGTCTAGTAAAATACAGCCAATGCAGTATTTACTTAAGCGTTGCGGGCGAATTTGTTTTGCGCGTAGCAAGGTACTAATTCTAGAATTTCTATTTACACCACTTTGTTTTACTTCAATTATTATAGGTTCCGTAAGATCAACTTTGCTGTTTTGATCTTCGAACTTCAAATTGAAATCTATAGTAACACGTTCTTCATCGGTTTTGTGTACTAAGGTAATACGACTAAACGTATTTTGTAAAACCTGTTTTAAATCTAGTGCGTTTTCAGGAATCCATTTTTGCAAAAAAGTTTCCTGTACTGCAGTCATAGGAAAAGTAAAAGGAGTAGAAATACGTTTTTTATCTGTTACCCCTTTGTGTTTTAGTTTCACCTCCAAAAAGGATAAATCAGATTCTATATAATTTCTAAAACGTACTTTATGTCTTTTAGGTTTCCCTTGGTGATGCTGAAAATAGTAATCGCGTTTTTCGGTGTCTAAATAAGTCGTTTGGTACGAAGCTTCTCTTTTACCTGCAATTTCTAAAACACAATAATGCTCTAAAAGTTCGGGTAAAATTTCAATTAAAGACGTTTTAGAAAGCAGATATTTCGTGTCGGTGCGTTTCAACAACTTTACCCGATCCATTTGTTTCAAATCGATCGGGGTAAATTTTTCTAGTTGTTGCTGTAAACTCATATTTTTTTAATGCACTGTTAAGACAATAAATAACTGATTTTTATTTCAACTCTTAAAGCTTGATGCAAACATTTTTAGGTTCTGTAAAGAAATGTAAAGCTTCAAATCCACCTTCTCTACCTACTCCGGATTGTTTTACTCCACCAAAAGGAGTTCTTAAATCTCTAAGCAACCAAGTATTTACCCAAACTATACCCGAATCTAAATGAGCTGCCATTCGGTGAGCTCGTTTTAAATTACTAGTCCAAACGGTAGAAGAAAGTCCATATTTAGTGGTATTTGCATAAGCTAAAACTTCTTCTTCTGTATCGAAAGGCATAATGGTAACTACTGGTCCAAAAATTTCTTCTTGGTTGGTACGACAGTCAAAAGGTAAACCCTCTATAATCGTTGGTTCTAAATAATAACCATTGGCATATTCTCCGCCTAAAATAACACGTTTTCCTCCTACCAAAACAGTCCCACCTTCTTCCTTGGCAAGTTCTACATAAGAAAGAACTTTCTCCATGTGATCTTTAGAAACAACTGCACCTAGTTTGGCTTTTTCGTCTAGCGGATGACCTACAACCATTCTTTTTGTTTGTGCTACAAAGGCATCTCTAAACTTCTCGTAAATTGGTCTTTCAACAAATATTCTAGAACCGCACAAACAAATTTGTCCTTGGTTGGCAAAAGAAGATCGTTTGGTAGTTGATAAAGCATCTTCAAAGTCACAATCTGCAAAAATTATATTTGGGTTTTTTCCTCCCAATTCCAAAGACATTTTCTTAAACATTGGTGCAGCTACTCTAGCTATTTGCTGTCCGGTAGAAGTACCACCTGTAAAAGAAATAACAGGTATTTCTGGATGTTCTGTAATCGTTGCACCAACCTTATGTCCTAGTCCCTGTACAATGTTTAGTACTCCAGCGGGTAAACCAACTTCCTTGCATAATTTAGAAAGTAAATAGGCCGTCATTGGGGTAACTTCCGATGGTTTTGCAACTACACAATTCCCTGTAGCTAGTGCCGGAGCAATTTTCCAAGTAAACAAATACAAGGGCAAATTCCAGGGTGAAATACAACCTGCAACACCAATAGGCTTACGAGTTGTATAGTTTATAGCTACATCACCCATTCCAAAACAATCCGTTTTGTCGTGCATTATAGCCGTTGCATAAAACCTGAAGTTAGATGCTGCTCGAGGAATATCTACTGCTTTAGAAAGCCACAACGGTTTCCCATTGTCTTTGGATTCTGCTAAAGCTAAGTCTTCTAAGTTTTCTTCAATTTTATCGGCTATAGCCATAAGGTAGCCCATACGCTTTTCCGAAGAAAGTGCTGCCCAAGCAGGGAAAGCGGCTTTAGCCGCTATAACTGCTTTGTCAACATCGCTTTTATCGCTATCTGGAATTAAAGAATACACAGCACCCGTAGAAGGATTGTAATTATCTAAGTAGTTTCCAGATTGAGGTTCAAGAAGCTCCCCACCGATATAATTTTGAATCTTTTCCATAGTCTATAAACAAGCTGTTCTACCACCGTCTACAGGAATGTTTATTCCATTGATATACGATGCTGCTGGAGATGCTAAGAAAGCAATAGCATTGGCAACTTCTTCTGCCTCTGCAATACGTTTCATAGGAACCTGATTTTTCATAGCTTCTAAAACATCGGCTTCAGTTTGACCTGTTTTCTTTGCTTTATTTTCTATAATCGATTTTAAACGAACTGTGTTAGTTGCGCCCGGTAATACATTGTTTACCGTAATATTAAATCCACCAAGCTCGTTAGCCAAAGTCTTCGACCAACTTGCAACAGCGCCTCTAATTGTATTAGAAACACCTAAGCCATTTAAAGGTTGTTTTACAGAGGTAGAGATTATATTTATTATACGACCGTAACCTTCTGCTTTCATACCTTCCATTAAACTTTGCACCATAATTTGGTTGCAAATTAAATGGTTTGTAAATGCTTGAATATACTCATCGG
>CAJWJW010000072.1 GCA_913041775.1 uncultured Flavobacteriales bacterium | reverse complement strand
TGTACAGTTCATCGCACGCCTGTCGACAGCACGCGACTCGATCTCCTTGATACGACGTCCAGCAACCTGGATATTCGTTAGAGCACGTCGATTTGCATGAAGCGAGATCCGTGAACGGGTTTTTTTGAACTATAGCTATCGGAGGGACGTCCATGAATTTGCAACCATTATAAATTGTGATTTAGGTATGCTATCTGCCACATGGTAAATTAAAGGATATTGCACTAAAGTAAAGGAGTCGAGATCGTCTACTACAAACATTTTTAGATTAGCAAGACGCACTCCATCAACTTTTACAAGCTCGTGCAGGCGTTTAGGGGTTCCTATGAGAATATCCAGACCTTCAAAAATCATGTCTTTTTGATATTGTATAACTCCTTGATCAAAAACGGTGAATGTTCTTAATTCTGTATGCTTTCCAAGAATTTCAAATTGTTCTTCTAACTCAAAAGCTTTCTCTTTTGTTGCTACCATAATAATGGCTCTTGGAGCTTCTTCAAATGGCGCCTTTAGCTGCTGAATAACCCCCATTACAATTGCCGTTGATTTACCAGATGCTTTCGGTGCAATAATATAAAGATCTGCTCCAGATTTTATTTGAGGAATACTAGCGCTTTGTATTTTTTTTGGATCCTTATCAAATCCAGTATCCTCCAGTCTAGATACTAATTCAGGAATTAGTTTTTTTAAATTCATTGATCTCTTTAATTAGAATTGTCACTCCGATAACACAATGTAAAACTAACTAAAATTTAATGTATTTAATGTCTTAATAACATAATAGAAGCTATTTATTACAGTTATTCGTACTTTTTTTCTCATAAAGGAATACCTTGTAATTACAACAAAAAACACCGTTTATATGTTTGAATACGCGATACTCAAGTTTCATCTTAACTTTATTTTGAAATATACAACAAGCAGGATTGATATTTTGTGACAGTATTTAAAATCCGTTCCAATTAATTTTTTATTAAACTGTAGTTTCAACAGCGATCTATTTACCAATATACTCACTTAATGGTCTAATTATACGATTGTTTTCAGTTTGTTCGATGATATGAGCGGACCAACCTACAATTCTGCTCATTACAAAAATAGGAGTAAAAGTTGGTATGTCGAATCCCATTATGTGATATGCAGGGCCAGCAGGATAATCTAAATTGGGAAGAATTCCCTTGCTGTTTAACATACTTTGTGCAAGTTCTTTTTGTTTTTTCAGTAATGCTTTTTGCTCATCTGTAGTGGCTAATAATTCCAAATGCTTTTGCATAGTAGGTACTCTGGAATCTCCATTTTTATATACTCGATGTCCGAATCCCATTATTTTACGTTTCTTCTCCAATTGGGATTTGAGCCATACATCTGTATTGTTAGATTTTAGTAGTTCATTAAGCGCATACATTACTTGTTCATTTGCTCCACCATGTAAGGGACCTTTTAGCGCACCGATTGCTCCTGTTACAGCACTATGCAGATCTGATGTTGTTGAAGTGATAACTCTAGCAGAAAAAGTAGATGCGTTGAAACTGTGCTCCGCGTACAAAATCATAGAAACTTCAAATGCTGTGAGTACGGATTCGGAAGGTATAGATCCAAAGCACATATTAAAAAAGTTCTCACTCCTTGTTAATTTATCATCAGGAGCTATGAAATCAAGTCCTTTACTAAAACGATAATGAAAAGCTATGATAGTTGGAATTTGAGCGTATAAATGTAAAAATTTATCTTGGTTCACCGAGGTGCTTATGTCAAAGCTTCTCTCAGGTTTTTTAGCACCTAAAAAACTAATTGCTGTTCTTAATGCATCCATAGGATGGGCATCTTTTAAAGCAATTAACATTTCTTGAGTAGCTTTGTCAATTGGACGATAGCTCTTTTCGTTCGCGCAAAAATTGGTTAACTCTTCTTCCGATGGAATAGTATCGTATACTAAAATATACGCGACTTCGTCAAAGCTTTTTTCACGGGATAGTTTGGCGACTTCGTGTCCTCTGTAAAACAGTTTACTTAGTTCTGCGTTTACGTTAGAAATCCGGGTGGTATCCACTACCACTCCTTCTAGTCCTTTCGGTGCTTTGATTATTTTTGCCATGATTTAAATTTTAAAATTATATATTCCTTTATCTATATCATTGTACTTTTCATATTCTAATATTTCATATAACCTCTTTCGAGTTTGCATAGAAGAGAGGACTTCTTTTTGAGATCCGTTTTTTTTAATCGATTCTAATCCATTTTCTACAGCCATCATAGCTAATCTTTGCATGGTTACTGGATAAATAACCATATTGTAACCCAAGTTTTGAATTTGATTTATGTTTAATATTTCGGTTTTTCCAAATTCAGTCATATTACTTAATAGTGGTACGTTAATGGCTTTTCGGAATATTTCCATTTCTTTCTCGTTGTGCAGTGCTTCTGGGAAAATCGCATCTGCTCCTACGTCTATATAAGCTTTTGCTCTTTCTATTGCGGCGTCAATTCCTTCTACTGATTTTGCATCCGTACGAGCTATAATTAAAAAATTGGAATCTATTTTAGCATCCACAGCTGCTTTTATTTTATGCGTCATATGTTGTGTGGAGATAAGTTCTTTTCCATCTAAATGGCCACATCTTTTTGGACTTATTTGATCTTCTATATGAATTGCCGTAACACCATTGTGTTCAAGTTCTGCAACTGTTCTAGCTACATTCATTACATCTCCAAATCCAGTATCAGCATCTACTATTATAGGTAAATTAGTTCTTTCAATAACTTGCTGAGCAAATAAACTAACCTCCGTTAGTGTTGTTAACCCGATATCAGGCAAGCCCAAACTATTTGAAATAACTGCTCCAGAGCAATATACACCATCAAACCCGTGTTGTTCAATAAGCATAGCGACCATAGCATTGTAAGCTCCTGGTAACTGTAATACAGTGCCACTATTTAATGCTTTGGTAAAGGCGGATCGTATTTTTTCGGGTGATTTCATGAATTTATTTTTCTGTTAAAAAATTCCTCTTTCGTTTATTTTCGATTCTATTAACCAATCTTGATCAACTACTATGTTTAATTGTTTAATTTCAGCTGCAGATAATTCTGGTAATCGCTGAACTAAATCTAAAAATCGTTTACTTTCTTGAGGTTGAATTAAAGTATCTGTTAATGTTTTAAACTTTTTGATGTAGTTGCTCCGTTGGAAAGGTTTCGCTCCTCCAGGGTGAGCATTAGCTCGTTCAATTTCGTCGATAAGTTTACTTCCATCATTTAAGGTAATTATTACCTTTGCGCCAAAAGCTTTTTTATTAGGGTCAGTATGATGGTATAGTTTTGTCCATTTTGGATGTTCGATAGTTGTTACTTTCCCCCACAATTCTACTGTGTTTTTTCTTTGAGCTCGATTAGGACTGTAACTATTTTCATGGTGCCATTTTCCATCTTCTAATGCAACTGTGAAAATATACATTATGGAATGGTCGAGCGTTTCTCGACTTGAGAAAGGATCCATTTTTTGTGGGTCATTCGCTCCCGTTCCAATTACATTATGTGTGTGGTGACTTGTTTCGATTAATATACTTTCTATAGCGGTTGTATCCTGTACATCTTCTTTCATTCTAAAGGCTAAATCAATCAACGCTTGAGACTGGTATTCAGCTGAATGTTCTTTTGTATAGGTCTCTAGAATAGCTCTATATTCACTATTTCCGTCGGGGAGAGGTACGAAGTACTTAGCCTCTTTTCCATTTAAAATCCAAGCTAAAACCGAATCTTCTCCTTCGTAAATAGGTGAAGGACTTGTTTCTCCTCGCATTGCTCTGTCTACCGATTCAATAGCTAGTTTTCCAGCATGGGCAGGTGCGTAGGCTTTCCATCCCGATATCTCGCCTTTCCGTGATTGTCTGGTCGATACGGATACATGTAGGGCCTGCTGAATAGCTTGGTAAATAGTTTCTGTGTCTAAATTAAGTAATGAGCCTATTCCTGCTGCCTGAGCAGGGCATAAGTGAGCAATGTGATCTATTTTATGTTCGTGTAAACAAATTCCTTTAACCAAATTCACATGTACTTCATAGGCAACAGCTAACGCTTTAATTATATCTTTCCCTGTTTTTCCTAATTGTTGAGCAACAGCTATAATGGGCGGAATATTATCACCAGGGTGCGAATAATCGGCTGCTAAAAAAGTATCGTGGTAATCCAATTCCCTAACAGCAGTACCGTTTACCCAGGCTGCCCATTCTGCATGCACAACAAAATCATTAGGCATTCCAAAAACAGTAGCGCCTCTTTTATGCCGAGAATGAGTAATTGCTTGTTCCCTTGCATGAATAACAGTTTCCCGATTTAGAGAAGCAATAGCTACTGAAGTATTGTCGATAATTCGATTAATAATCATATCAATCACATCATTCTGTATCGTTTGCTTGGTACTTGCTAGTACAGCTAGCTTGTGTGCTAATTGCTCCTTTTTATCTAGCTTTTCCTTAGATGGATAAGGCTTTACTAAATGAGGTTTTAATTTATAATTTGCCATATAAATATTTTCGCGTTAATTGGTTATAAACACTGTAGAGTAATAGGCTTACGATAATACATAGGAATGGGTTATATAGAGAATTAAGAAATGAGACAAAGGTTTTTTCTTTTTTTACATCACACTATCCCTCTTTTTTAGCTGTTATTAAATCGTATTGCACTTTATCTAAAGCGTATAATTCGTTTGAAATTAATAGACCAACTATTTTCCTGTAATTCTATCGTACGCTACTCTACACGTTTATTAAAATTCATTACTTTTTTAGTGAACCAATAGGGTTTTTTGTAATAAATTGTTTTTGAGTGCTTTATATTATATTTTAATAATGGATTACTTTGTACTATTTTCTTAAATAGATCTATTAAGTTATTTTGGTAATGATTATTTAGTATGTTTCTATTTAAGGTATTGCGTAGAAAGTGTTTTCTATGTAAGAATTTCTTTTATGAAAATCAGTAATAATAATTTATGTTATTTGGGGAAAAACAATCATAAAAATCTTGCTATAGTATAAGAATAGCAGTAATTTTAATACTATGAAAAGAGATAATAAGATTGTTGATTTAAGACCTATTATTACTACTGTTGATTTAGAGTTAGTTAAGTCTAAAGAAGAGCAGTTTCAAAATGAAGTTTTACGTCCGATAATTAAGTTCCAACACGAGCTTATTCTTTTGATATTCAATACCTATCTTCAAAATAAAAAGATAGATTTAGAGTCAATTTCTTCAGAAAAAAGATACGATAGGATTACCAGTTTTTTTCAAAATGATAGAGATTTAGTAAGTGAATTAAAATGGGTTATTGTAGCATATTTCACATCCGTTGAATATCAAAACTACAATTCTATGAAATCTGATATAAACAAAAGATTGGTTCAAATTATAAAAGAACGAATATTAAGCGTGGTTTTGAAACCGTAAAAAAATAATAGAATTATTTAAGTAATTTCTACTACAATTTTTTATAATCAGGATAAATTCCTGCTGGAGTTCCTGATTTTTGTTAAATTAATGTTTGCTAACGTGCTTTATTTTTTGATTATAAGAGTTCGTTCTTCTCATATATACTAACTAGGATGTTCTCATAATCCTTATTGTCATATTCTTCGTAAAGTTTTTCAAACCCACTAATACCAAGTTGTTCTCTTAACTCTTTGTTTTTCACTAAATTAGTTACGCAATCTAGAAATTCTTCTTTTGTAGAATATGACAATCCGCAATTAAATGATTCTACTAGTTCTTTTTGGGGTTTACAATCTGAGACAATTATTGGTTTACCAGCGTACATATATTGAAATATCTTGTTTGCCACACCAGATTCGTGTTGTTTGTTTTTTAATAAGGGAGATAAAAGAATATCACTTATACCCATGTAAGTTACCAATTCCGATATATCAATCCATGGTATGTACTTAATATTATCTTTTAGTGCTTTACTACTTATTTCTTCCAAAAACTTTTTTTCATCTGCCTTATCTACTGGCCCTATTATCAATAATTCAATATTCAACTTCTTATCTAAGCCCTTTTTAAGTACTTCTATTGTATCAAATATCCCTCTTCTTTCAGCGACTCTCCCAAAATACATTAGCGTGACTTTTTCACTTTTTTGTACTTTGGAATCAGCTTTATATTTTTCAAATGCCCTCAAATCAATAACGTTAGAAAAGGATATAATGTTTTTTTCATCTAAAAAATCATATCGTTGTAATAAATCCAGTTTGAAGGATTCAGAAAGGACAATCAATTTTGAGGCGTAGCTTAAATACTTTGCTTCCTTTTTAAGCCAAATCTTTGGATTAGATATGAAGTTTCTTAATCTTCCTTTTGTCCAATTATACGATTGAATTGCATATGGAAAGTTTTCATGTAAATCCAGAATTAAAGGAATTTCTCTTTTTAATGACTTAATTGCTAAGTGTGCTGATCTCGACATATATAAATCGTGCACATGAAGAGTCTCAATCGAGTTCTCTAGTATAAACTTTTCAATCTCCTTTGCCCAAAGTAATTCATATAATGGAATTCTGTTAAAAAGAAAAAATAAAATATCTTTTGTTCTTTTCTTTATTTCAATTCTAGATATTTTGACTCCATCAATTGGAGGATATGTTTTTTTATCAAAAGAAAAACAAAGAACATTAATATTTAATCCATTTTTTTTTAGAATCTCTATTTCTTTCCTGACCCGTATGTCAGAGTTAAATTCATTATCTACAATTATTCCTAAATTTTTCATAATTATCAATTCGTTGCTAACGATTAAAGTAATTGTCAGAAGCTTTAGGCAAGGTGTGGCGAGAGCGGAACTTGCCTACTGCATAGGACAATGGAAAGTTAAGATTAAGTTTTGAAA
>CAJWJW010000071.1 GCA_913041775.1 uncultured Flavobacteriales bacterium | reverse complement strand
AATTATGTATAAGAAAGACACAGAAAGAAATGTTATTTTTGAACAAGAAAGTTAGTCGTCTTTTTATGAATGTATGCAATTACTTATAACATTTCATTTGCTTTAAAGGGAATCATTACAAGCGATACCAAAGTTTTCAGACTCCGTTTTGTCTAGTAAGCCAAACAGTAAAATATAGCGATCCGTTAAAAATTCTATTTTAGAACTGATTGAAACAAAAGCGCCTCCATTCTATCGAATGGAGGCGCTTTATGGATGACGAATTCTTATAATTACGATTAGCTTTCCTTAATTATTGTAGGGCAAACAAAATCAGTTTTAGGTACAACAGTGAATCTAAGAGCGCCATATCCACCAGCAACATCAATTAGCTTAGTAAAACCTTTTGCTTTAAGTATCGAAATAAATATAACCGAACGGTAACCTCCAGCACAATGTACGTGGTAGGTTTTAGTTGCATCAATTTTATCTAAGTGATTAAATATATAATCTAAAGGTAAATGTGCTACGTCCTCAACGTGTTCGGCAGTATATTCTCCGGGTTTACGCACATCTAAAACATCAATTCCAGCTGCGTAAGCTAGGGCAAAATCATCGGCAGATTCCTGAGCAATAGTGTCAGTTTTATTCCCCGCTGCTTTCCAAGTTTCAAATCCACCTTCTAAATAACCAATTGCATTGTCGTAACCTACACGAGCCAAACGTGTAATAACTTCTTCAGCTCTTCCTTCAGGACAAACCAACACAATTTTCTGATTAATATTACTTATTAAATTACCAACCCAAGGAGCAAAACCACCATCTATACCAATAAACCAAGCGCCAGGAATATAGCCCTTAATAAAGTCTTTTTGGTGTCGCACATCTAGTAGTAAGGCCCCATTCGCTACCTCTTTATTAAAAGCGTCTAAGCTTAAAGCTTGCGTACCCTTTGCAATAATAGCATCGAAGCTTTTATTAGTTGCAGACTTATTCATTAGTGCATTTTTTGGAAAATACTGTGGGGCAGGTAATATACCAGTGAGTAATTCTGTAACAAACTCCTCCTTGGTCATGTCTGCTCTCAAAGCATAATTAGTTGCTTTCTGGTTCCCCAAAGTATCGAAAGTCTCCTTACTCATGTTTTTACCACAAGCAGAGCCAGCACCATGAGCAGGATAAATAGTAATGGCATCATTTAACGGCATTACTTTAGTGCGTAAAGAATCAAATAAATATCCAGCTAAATCTTCTCTAGTAAGTATAGTTTTTACAGCTAAGTCTGGTCTACCTACATCGCCTATAAAAAGTGTGTCTCCAGTAAATAGTGCCGTTTCTTTTCCTGTCTCGTCGATCAATAAATAGCACGTAGACTCCATAGTATGTCCAGGAGTGTGAATTACTTTTATCGTAGCATTCCCTACAGTAAGGATTTCTCCATCTGTAGCAGATTTCATATCAAAGTCTGCTGTTGCAGTTGGTCCAAAAACAATGGTAGCACCTGTTTTATTTGCTAAATCAACATGTCCAGACACAAAATCGGCATGAAAATGAGTTTCTAAAATATATTTAATTTTCGCCTTTCCAAGAGCTGCACGTTCTAAATATGGGGCAATCTCTCTAAGAGGGTCAATAATTATTGCCTCGCCATTAGACTCAATATAATAAGCCGATTCGGCCAAACACTTCGTATATATTTGTTCTACTATCATCGTTTAATTTTTTGCTAATTTACTACTGTAAATTAGGTTACCTAGTGACAATTATCACTTTTTAAGAATATTCTTTGTCAAATTTCACAAACAAGTTGAGCCAAATTAATTTTGAACCGTATAAGTTAATCGGGGCAAATCCGATTTGTATAACCATCATTATGAGGACCATTTCGCCCGCAAGTATTTGAGGGAAAAGAATAGATTTAGTAATCCACCAAGCCACAAATAGAGCAACACTTATGGCGTAGGAAACGAACATAGAACCGAAAAAGAATCCAGGTTCTCGTTCAAATTTCAAATCACAGTGACTACAATTATAGTGTTTTTTTCCAAAATATTTAAAGTGATAAGGATGAGAAAAGAAAAAATCACCCATACTACAACGCGGACACTTATTGTTTAAAATACTAAAGGCTTTAGATCCTTTGCCAATAAATTTCATGAAACGAGTTCTTTTAGAATTACAGTAACCGCCATTAATAATACGAAATACCCAAATCCTTTTTTTAATTTAGCTCCTTGTACAGACTTACTTAAATAGGTGCCCAAAATAATTCCTACAACTGCTAAAGCACTAAATGAGAATAAGAATTCCCAATCTATAACAAGCTCATTTGCCAAGTCGCCAGTAAAACCAATTAACGACTTTATGGCAATTATCATTAGAGAAGTACCTACTGCTTTTTTCATGGGCAAACCCGCCAATAAAACCAAGGCTGGGATAATTAAAAAGCCCCCTCCAGCGCCAACCAAACCAGTTACAACACCAACAAATAAACCTTCTATAATTATAATGGGATAATTAAACTGTTTGTTTTTAACTCCCGTAGATGTGCCCCTTCCCTTTATCATAGAGATTGCAGCTAACAACATTACAAAAGCGAAAAACAACATGACTCCCATGTCTTTAGTGAGGACAAATCCATTGAGACTAAAAATTTCTTGAGGGATGGCTGGCACCAATATTCTACGGGTATAGTAAACTGCAATAAAAGAAGGCAAGGCAAAAACGAAACCTGTTTTATAATCTATATTTCCTAGTTTGCTATTTTTAAAAGCACCTACTAAAGCGGCAATCCCAACAATAAATAAGGAATAAGCTGTAGCCAACACGGGGTTTAATCCCATAATATATACCAATGCCGGAACGGTAAGGATAGAGCCGCCACCACCAATTAAACCAAGGGTAACACCTATAAGAATTGCACTAAAATATCCTAACAGCTCGTACATACGTTTTTGTTTAAATCACAATCAATAGACTCCCTTTATTTCTGGCAAGTAGTATCAGATTTATTGGTGAGATGAAATATTCCGAATTAAATCTATTTCATTTTAAAACTAGACATTACGGCTTCTAGCTCCTGCATATGAAAGCGTTTTCTTTCTTTGGGGCAGTATAAAAATCCTTCAGTATAAATTATTCTCTGGCTTGCCTTATCGAGTCTAGTATAAGAAATAAACGAACCTCCTAAAAAGTCGTTTACCATAGTCCATAAGCCGCGCATTTCTACCGTATAAGGATTTTGAGATAAGAGCGTAAAGTCAGGTTCGTAAAGCATTTCGGTAGTCATATAAGACTGCGGTCTTGAACCTTCAACATGCGTTCTACCCAAAGAATCTCTCACCTGAATGAGGTATTCTTTACTTAGCTGCGCCGGATTTGTATAGGGGATTGTAAGTACCCATAAATTAGAGATCACATTTACTTTTGGCTTATCTCTTCTAAGCCAAACAAAATCTTCCTCTGCATGTGCTACCTTATAACCATTTGGAATAAGCATCTGAAAATTGTAAGCATCTAGCAGTTCTTTTTGAACTTCTTTTTCCGCTGTTTTTTTAAGTTTCAAAACTCTTCGAGCAAGATCTTTACGCAAAAACCAATCACTAATTTTTTCGCCTTGAGCGACAAGTAAAGCACTAAGCTCAGTTTCTGAATTTGCTTTTACAGAAACAAATAATTGATTTTTAGCCCACTTTTCATCTGTTCTACTTACCGAGGCTGTTGTGCCTATAGACAACCAAAGTATGTTTTTATGGGTTTGGAAAATACTGGAAAACTGAGATGGATTTATAGCAAACACATCAAATAGTGCTTCTTGTTGTGGGATACCTAATACATTCGTTTGAAAAATATTTTTCAATTCCGTTCCCGCAACGCCATTCCATAAGGCATCTGGTATTACAATAACCAATTCCGAAATATTACCTGTATTAGGAGCGAGCACGGAGCGAGAATTAGCTGGTTTAAGTCCGACTTCTGTGTTTTGTTTACAAGCAGATAAGCAAATACTTAGCGCCAAAAAAAGGTATAAAAAAGGTGCTTTCATAAAGTGATGTTAAGAGAAGTAAAAATAAAATTCTACTTAGAGAACGCTAAACGTGATCAGGTCGTACATATAATATTAAGCGCTGACCTACTCTAATGTTATCGTTCTTCAAATTATTCCACTTTCTAATTTTAGAAACAGAACAACCATAACGATTGGCTATTTTTCCTAAATATTCTCCGTTTTTTACTCGGTGAACTACCCGTTCATCTTCCTCTGAATACTTTGGATAAGCTTTTTGCCTTTGAGCATCTAGAGCTACAAAATGAGCATAGATTTCTTTTTCGTTCTCTACAAAAACACCCATCTTTTCTATGGGTAAAGTAAGGTAATATTTACGACCACTTATATTTGGAATTACATTTATTTTATAAGCAGGATTTAAAAATTCCAACTCAGACATAGAGATGTCTAATGAGGAAGATAAATACTCAAAATCTATTTGGTACTTAACCTCAATAGTGTCTATTTCGTAATGCAATACTTTGGGCTGTTCTAAACTAATACCGTGTTCTTGTGCATAGTTCATCGCATAACAAACAGCTATAAAAGCAGGTACATAACTGCGTGTTTCTTTAGGTAAAAATCGTCTTATTTTCCAATAGTTCTTATGTCCCCCAGAACGACGAATAGCCTTATTTACATTCCCTCTACCCGAATTGTAAGAAGCCAACACCAAAGACCAATCGCCATAGAGCTTGTAGGAGCTCTGAAAGTACATACAGGCTGCTACAGTAGCTCTGTAAGGATCCATTCTCTCATCTACATAAGAGCTTACTTTTAAATCGTACTCCTTACCCGTATTGTACATAAACTGCCAAAGCCCTGTTGCGCCCGCCCATGATTTTGCTCGTGGATTTAAAGCCGATTCAACAATGGCTAAATACTTTAATTCTAAGGGTAAATTAAACTGGTCGAGTACCTCCTCAAACATGGGGAAATAATATTCTGCCAAACCCATCATGTGAGACATTTGGGTTCTTCTTTGCTTGGTATATACGTTTATGTAGCTCTTTACATAAGGGTTAAACACTAAATTAATGGGTGTTTTAGTGTTCAGCTCCTTAATTCGAAGCTCATAAATACTATCAGAAAAAACAGGTATTACAGGATTTGGATTTAACTCTGCACCAAATAAGTGTTCTGTATTCGCATAGTTTGCCAATAATATACTGTCGAAATTTGCTACTAGAGGATCGTCTAAAAAAACAACTTTTAAGCTGTCTTTGTTTTTAACCTCTTCGTTATGAGCCGAAGCAAAAAAGCAAAGACTTAAAAAAGTAAAAAACAGAAACTTGCTTAAATTGTTCATCTAGTTTTTATGCTTCATTAATTTTTCTGAAAAAGAAAACAATGCAGACTCGTTAAATTCTGCCGCCATTAGTTGAACTCCAATTGGCATATTCTCCGAAGAATTCCATAGCGGTAAAGAAATAGCAGGTACACCAGCTAAATTAGCATGTACTGTATATATATCTTCTAAATAAACTACGGTAGGATCTTCGTTTTTTCTGCCTATTTCAAAAGCAGTAGTTGGTGTAGTCGGCATCAGTACAAAATCGAAGTCTTCAAAAATTGCCTTTGTTCGATCTTGAATTAGTCTACGTACACTTTGTGCTTTAGTATAATAAGCATCGTAATAACCAGAACTTAGTACAAAAGTACCAAGCATAATTCTACGTTTTACTTCCTCGCCAAAACCTTCGGTTCTCGACATCTTGTAAGTGCTTTCTAAATCGTGTGCATTTGGACTTCTATACCCAAAGTGAACTCCGTCGAAACGCGCCAAATTAGACGAAGCCTCAGCTGTAGTTAGTACATAATACGCAGGTACCATCGCATCTAAATAAGAAAATGCTTGCTCCTCTACGGTATGACCTTCAGCTCTTAAATCGGTAATTAATTGTAAGAAATTGGCTTTTATCTCCGGGCTTAAACCTGGAGTTTCAATGTATTCTTTTAAGTAAGCTATTTTTCTCTTTTCTACAGGAGCATCTAAATTACTGTAAGAACTTACAGGAACTGAAGAACTGGTAGAGTCATTTTCGTCTTTACCCGCCATTATTTCGGTAACCAAAGCAGCATCTTCTACAGATTTAGCTAAAGGACCTATTTGGTCGAATGAAGAAGCGTAAGCAATTAGTCCAAATCTTGAAATACGAGCGTAGGTAGGTTTCATTCCAACCACCCCACAAAAAGCAGCTGGTTGGCGGATAGAACCTCCAGTATCGCTACCCAAAGCTAACTGACATAAGTCCGCAGCTACTGCGGCAGCAGAGCCTCCAGAAGAACCTCCAGGAACCATTTTTGGGTTCACAGGATTTTTTACCGGACCATAGGCAGAGTTTTCGTTTGAAGAACCCATCGCAAATTCATCACAGTTTAAACGCCCAATAATAATGGCATCTTCTTCTAATAAACGCTCAACTACGGTAGCACTATAAAGCGACTCAAAACCTTCTAAAATTTTAGACGATGCAGAAACTTTATGCCCTCTAAAGCAAATATTGTCTTTTATAGAAATCACCATCCCTGCCAATCTCCCTGCAGTACCTTCTTGTAGTTTTTGATCTACTTTTTGGGCTTGCGCGAGGGCAGTTTCAGAAAATACTTCTAAAAAAATATTTAAATCTTGGTGTT
This sequence comes from uncultured Flavobacteriales bacterium, assembly GCA_913041775.1. Classification (GTDB taxonomy): domain Bacteria; phylum Bacteroidota; class Bacteroidia; order Flavobacteriales; family UBA7430; genus UBA6772. The sequence continues at coordinate 283 of CAJWJW010000071.1, read as the reverse complement.
TTGTAATACGGTCGAGGTAGTATTCTACCAAGGATTTGCAGCTCGCCGAACCCTTAGCTAAGGATTCTTTGATTTCTCTTAGAGAGGAAAAATTCTTCAAGGCTTGTAATTAAGGATTACTCTTCTGTACTGTCTAACTTGTCTTTTTCTTCTTTAGCCGCGTCTTTAAATTCTTTAATTCCGCTTCCTAAACCACGCATAAGCTCTGGTATTTTTTTACCACCAAACAATAAAAGGACAGCTAAAAGGATTAAAACCCATTCGTAGCCTCCCATAAATCCGA
>CAJWJW010000070.1 GCA_913041775.1 uncultured Flavobacteriales bacterium | reverse complement strand
CTAGTGTATATATGTTTAAGTTTATAGTGAAGTCTGATCTGCAGAAAATAGCACAGATAGAATCTCTATTTCAACCAGAAAAGGCAGAAATTATTAGAAAAGAATCTTCCAAAGGCGCTTTTATTTCAATTTCGGTGCAGGAAGTGATGCTCAGTGCTGATGAAATTATTTCAGTGTATGAGAAAGCTACTAAAATTCATGGCGTTATAACTTTATAATATGGCGAAGTTTTGTATTTTAGGTTCAGGGATTGCAGGCTTGTCTGTTGCGTACTATTTAAAAAAGTATAATCCAGGCGCAGAAGTTGTAATTCTAGAAGAAAAAACTATTTCTGGTGGACTTATCGATTCTAATTATTTTGATGATTGTGTTGTTGAATGGGGTCCAAGAGGTGTTCGCCCTAAGGGTAATGGTCAACTGGTTTTAGAGCTTGTAGAGGAGTTGGGCTTGTGGGATGAGTTAATTTTTGCTAATGAAAAAGCTAAAAGGCGTTATTTATACCATGATAATAAATTGCAAATCTTACCTTATTCTTTATTATCATTTCTAAGATCTCCTTATTTATCACTTTTTATTAAAGCTTTTTTTAAAGATTTAACAGCCAAAGTTGTTAATGAAGACGAGACTATAGCGGAATTTGTGGATAGGCATTTTGGAGAGGCATTTAGAAAGTTATTCTTCGATAGTATAGTAAGTGGTATCTGGGCTGGTGATGTTTCTAAAATGAGTATTTCCGCAACCTTACCATTTTTAAAGAAGTTAGAAGCTATTAAGGGTTCTATTTTTAGATCCTTGCTTACCTTCAAACCAGAAGAATCAGATGTAAAGTCGTACCCTAAAGAAGTAACCTCTAAAGCACTGTTTAGTTTTAAAAATGGCATACAAACCTTAATAGATAAACTACAGTTTGTTTTAGAAGATCCTATTATTTACGACTCTAAGGTACAGTCAATTAACTTAGATACTTCTTCGTTAATATGTGCAAATGGGAAGTCTTATAGTTACGATATGCTTATTTCTACTCTACCAGCCTATACTTTAAGTTTATTGGTTCCCGAGCCAATTTCGGCAGAGTTAAACTCAATAAATTATTCTCCTGTAGGAGTCTTAAATTTTCAGTTTCAAAAATCACAAATTAATTTTGATGGCTTTGGTTTTCTTGTACCATCAAAAGAGAAGTCTGTTGTGCTAGGTATGGTTGCAAATTCTAATACTTTCCCTAGTCATGGCTCAGGTGATTTTCATGTAAATACTGTAATGCTAGGAGGTGCAAGGTATTCGTACGAGGAATTACAGAAGATGGATTTAAAGAAAGATGCTAAAGATTTTTTAGAAAAAGTATTTGGAACTGAAATTAATATCAATAAGCAAGAATTACGACTTTTGGCTAAAGCTATACCGCAATACGAAAAAGGTCATTTAGATAAGGTTCAGCGGATTGCAGACTCTTCTCCTACAAACTTAAAGGTCTTGGGTAACTATATGTATGGTGTTTCTATAATAGATATTGTATCAAAGTCTAAAGAATACGCACAGTCTATTTAGTAGTAGGATCGTTCGGGTTACTGCTTATAAATCGTTTGTAATACGATAGGAGTAGGGTGCTTATAGGTAGTGCTAGTATAAGTCCAGTAATACCCAGTAAGCTACCCCATATAGAAAGAGATAGTAGGATTATTGCTGGGTGTAGTCCAGTTACTTTTTTCATTATTCTAGGAATTAAAATGCTTTCCTGTATCAATTGAATTATGAGAAAAACTAAAGTAGCCGCACCTATAGTAGTCCATAAGTTCTGCCCAGACTCCATGCTTTGTAATATGCATAGTAAAAATGCAGGTATAAATCCTAGTATTTGCAGGTAAGGCACAAGGTTGAGTAATCCAATTAGTATACCCATTAAAATTGCTAAAGGAAGTCCGATTATACTAAAGCCTAAGCAGAATAGTAATCCAACTATTAGTGCAATTGTGGCTTGCCCTCTAAAGTAGGCGCGCATACCTTCGTCTAAATCTTGGCTTATGCCATGTGTTTGATCTCGAAATTTTAATGGAATCCAATTTATCCAAGTTTTACTTAGGGTGGGGTAGCCTTGTAAGATAAATACGAGGTAAATAAAGATAAAGAATAAGCCGAAAATTCCCATTATCAAATCTAGTGATTCATTAAAAAGAGTTTTAAGTAAAGGGGTGATTTTACTAAGTGTTTCTGTAATAGTACTACTGTTAATAAACTCCATAGCTTCGTCGGAGTGAAGAAGTTTATTCGCTTGCTCTTGTATCTCTGGTGGGATAGGAGGGATGATGTCTGCGTATTCTTTTAACAACGTCGCTGCATTATGAAACTCCTTATTTATAGTGGGTAGGCTAAGAAGAATTAGTCCTGCGATACATAAACTAGAAAAGGTAAGTCCTATTGCTATGGATAAACCTCTTTTTTTAACCTTTAATTTATGTTGTATAAAGGTGATAAGTGGATTGATTAAATAGGCTAAAAAAAGGGCAATTAAAAATGGACTTAGTACATTTTTAAGTGTGTAAATAAGGTAGCCTACTACTGCTGTGATTAGTATATTTCTCAACAATTTTTCTTGCATTTTTTTAAAATTCTAATTCATATCAAATGTATAATTCTTTAGTAATATATACATCTAGTTTATGGTTTTATCCATTCAATTGTTTAATGTATTTAACAATATACTGTAAATTATATATAATTTTACACTTTACTTAATGATAGTTAGTTTATTGATTTTCAATAAAATACAATATTAATTAACTTTAATTTAACCTACACTTATTTATTGTAACATTTTTCATCTATGCGAATAATTGTCATTTTGTAAGTACTCTTTAAAATTAGCGTTTAACAGAGTCAATTGTCAGTTTGTCAGGCTATTTTTCACTAGCTAACCTTGCGACCTCTTCTCCAACATTTGCCCCTAAAGCGATGCCCATACCTCCCATTCGTACAGCACAGAAAAGCCCCTCTTTTAGTTCTTTTATATGTGTAGATTTTGTGGTACCAATCCCCATAATTCCAACCCAAGTTTTTTCAATCTCAAAGTCTTGATTTGGTAAAATCTTAGTCTTCAGTAAACATCTTAGTTCCTTTTGAATTTTTTCTGAGGTTATCATTTCAAAAGTTTCTTCCCCTTTGAAGTCAATATTCCTACCCCCGCCAAATAATACTCTAGTACCTACATTGCGAAAGTAGTAATAGCCCTGATCCATATGGAAGCATCCTTTAAGCTTTAAGCCTTCTATAGGTTTTGTTATTAGCACCTGTGCTCTGGCAGGTTTTAGATCGAATTCTGGGAAAAACTTAGATGCAAAAGCATTGTTGCAAAGGATTAATTTAGATGTTTTTACAATCGTTTGATTGTTGTGTACCTCCCAATGATGCTTTTCTGCTTGAAAGCTCTGTACATCAAAGCCATTAAGAATTTCAATATTCGCAACTCTAGTAAGCCTGAGTAGTTCCCTCATCATTTTCCCAGTGTCAATCTGCCCTTCAAAATTATTCTTTATCAGTAAGCTATTTTTGTCTAAGCCAAAATTTTCAGGATTTGAAAATTTCTCAAAAGTATTTGCCTTAAATGTATTTTGTAGTTGTTTGTTTAAATAACCGAGCTTTGCAATACAATTTTCATATAAACTAACATCGTTGAAGAGTTCATAGCTACCGTATTCTTGGTAGTTCATATTTCGGTCACCAACAAGGTTTCTCAATTTTGAAAGTCCTTTTACACGATTTTCTACTAGATTAAAAACCTTTTCTTCTTCAGAATTAGACAAGTCGTCTAATAATTCTGAGGGTGAACCGAAACAAGTAAATCCAGCATTTTTTGTACTTGCTCCAGTAGGAAGGAATCCTCTTTCAAGAATAATTATTTTCGAATTAGGATTTAAACGCCTCAATTCTAGAGCACAAGTGAGGCCAACTATGCCACTACCGATGACTGTATAGTCAATGTTTTTTAAAAAACTTTCTTCTTCCCAATAGCTAGTGCCACTCATAATTAGTCAAATTTAGTTTCGAAATATAAAGCAATTATTTTTGGCATTTCTTTTGTAACTTCACGCCTTGTATTCTATTAAATTGAATTTTTTAAAAATAACATTATGCAACAGAACTTTACGTTGTTTAAAAAGCTTTTGCTTTTAACGTTTGTATTGGTATTTACTTCGAGTTTAAAAGCTCAATCGGTATGGCAAGAAGTTTCGGAATCCTCTATTCCTCTTTCTTCCGATCGCTATACCATCCCATCATCTTATGAGGTTTACGCTATAGATTTGGAAACAACTTTAAATCTATTACTACAAGCGCCAAAAGAGTTCTCAGTTGAGGTTCGTCAGAGTCCAACGATTATAAATTTACCTATGCCTGGCGGACAGATGCTGGAGTTTGCAGTAGTAAACTCTAGTATTATGCCTTCAGAACTTGCTGCTAAATTCCCATCTATTCATTCTTTTTTAGCTCAAGGTCTAGACGATGGTACTGCAACTGCACGTATAACAGTTAGTCATAATGGATTCCATGCAATGATAATTTCAGCTTCTGGAACCTCCTATATCGATCCTTATAGCATTAATAATCCTTCGTATTGTATGTCCTACTTTAAAGAGGATTTTTATGCAACCAATCTGAAAGTACGAGCTTCAGAATGTGTTATTAATAATGCACAATCATCTGCTAAGTCTATGCCTAGTGGGCAGTCGGGAGATGTACTTAGAGTATATAGAGCTGCTATTGCTTGTACTGGTGAGTATGCTCAGTTTCATGCAAATAATTCTGGCGATGCTGCTGATGTAGCTGCACTTGCAGCGATTGTTACTACTTTAGATCGTGTTAATTTGGTATTCGATAGAGAAGCATCGTTTAGATTAAACCTAGTAGCAGATAACGATTTAATTGTTTACACTAACTCTACAAATGATCCTTATTCTAATTCCAATGCAGGAGCTATATTAGATGAGAATCAAGAAAATATTGATGATTTAATTGGAAATGGGAATTACGATATTGGTCACGTATTTTCTACTGGTGCTGGTGGATTAGCCACTGCAGGTGTATGTAATTCTACTTTTAAAGCTAAAGGGGTAACTGGAACAAACGCTCCTATTGGAGATGCTTTTGATATTGATTATGTAGCACACGAAATGGGGCATCAATTTGGTGCCAATCATACTTTTAACGGCGATAGCGGTACTGGCAACTGTGGTGCTGGAAATAGAAATCCTTCTACAGCTTACGAGCCTGGTTCTGGAACTACAATATTAGCTTATGCCGGTATTTGCGAGGTTAATAACTTACAACAAAATTCAAACGATTATTACCATACAGCTTCGTTCGACGAAATTACAGCCCATACGAATGGCGATGGTTGGTCTACAGACTGTGCTGAGCAATTAGAAACAGGGAATTCTATTCCTGTAGCTAATGCGAATCCTTCTGGTCAAAACTTTACCATTCCTACTAATACTCCATTTGAGCTTAGTGGTGTTGGAACTGATCAAAATCCTACAAATGTTTTAACTTACTGTTGGGAGCAATATGATTTAGGTGATGTAGCAGACGATTTAGAAAATGCGACTGGAAACACTCCTTTGTTTAGATCTTGGTCTCCAGTAGAAACTGCAACTCGTGTTTTCCCTAAAATGACTGATCTAGTTGCTGGATCTTCTACTTTAGGAGAAGTGCTACCTTCTTATGCGAGGAATATGAAATTTCGTTTAACAGTAAGAGACAATAGTGCCGGTGGTGGTGGTGTTAGTTATGATTTAATAGAATTTACAGTAAGTGATCAGGCAGATGAATTTTCTGTTAATGATATTGAAGAAGATTGGGAATATGGAAATACCTACTCAGTAGAATGGGATGTAGCAAATACAGATATTGCTCCTGTTTCTTGTGATAATGTAGACATTCTTATATCTACCGATAATGGTCTCACCTTTGAACCTTTAGTTTCTGATGTACCAAATAATGGATTGGCCTTAGTAGTTTGTCCAAACTTACCATCTACTCAGGCTATATTAAAGGTTAAGTCAAGTACTAATATATTCTTTAATATCTCTAATAGTTTTGATATTATAGAGCCTACAGAACCAAACTTCTCTATTGAGGTTAGTCCAATAAATTTAAATATTTGTTCTGGAGAGATGGCTGTATTTGATATTGTTGTAGAACCTATTTTGGACTTTGATGAACAAGTAAACTTATCTATAGACGATATCCCAGAAGGTATAATTGTAAACTTTGATCCTGAAAATGTAAGTCCAGGAGATAATTCAACTTTAACTATTTCTTCTCCTTTTCCTATACCAGCAGGTGTATACCCTTTCCAAATAACTGCTACCGCAGGAATAATTGAACACCTTCAAATAGTTTCAATTACTGTTTTCGAAGGTATCCCAGAAACTGTAACATTAAACGTCCCAGGTGCTGCACTAGTTGATGTTTCATTGACTCCTACATTTACTTGGAGCGAATCGGATAATGCCAGTTCTTATACTTTGCAAATTGCTACAGATTTAGAATTTGAGAATATTGTTCATACATTAACGGACATAGAGAATACATCTTATTCATTAGGAACTCTTTTAGATGCAGAAACAGAATACTTCTGGAATGTTATGGCTAATAGTCCTTGTGGTGACTCTGAGTTTAGTGAAACCTTAAGCTTTACTACTGGTGAAGAAAGTGTAACAGAAATTCCTGGCTGTACAGACGTTACCGCTTTTAATTACGATCCTACTGCTACTGTAGACGATGATTCTTGTGTACCCGTAACCTTTGGGTGTACAAATCCAGAAGCAGATAATTTTAATGCTATTGCTACTACAGACAATGGTTCATGTATAATTTCAGGTTGTACCAATCCTGCTGCATTAAACTTTAATGAAGAAGCCAATAATGACGATGCTTCTTGTATGATAGAAGGTTGTACCGATACAGGTGCTTCAAAT
>CAJWJW010000069.1 GCA_913041775.1 uncultured Flavobacteriales bacterium | reverse complement strand
TGCCTAAGAATGAATTCAGTATTAAGAAGGGACCAATTTTTGGGAATTTTATTTTAGCTGATGAAATTAACCGTGCTCCTGCAAAAGTACAATCTGCTTTATTAGAAGCGATGCAAGAACGACAGGTAACCATCGGTTCTGAAACCTTTAAGATGGAAGAACCTTTCTTGGTGTTAGCAACCCAGAATCCGGTTGAACAAGAAGGGACTTATCCTTTGCCTGAAGCTCAGGTAGATCGATTTATGCTAAAAACGGTTATCGATTACCCAAAGCAAGAAGACGAGCGTATTATTATGCGTAATAGCTTAAAAGGGCAGTATGAAATTGTAAAGCCAGTTGTAAGCATCGACCAAATTATTAAAGCTCGTGAAGTAGTGAAAACTGTTTATATGGACGAGAAAATTGAGTCTTATATACTCGATATTATTTTTGCTACTCGTTATCCAGAACGTTATGGATTAGAAAATTTAAGTCCACTTATTTCTTTCGGTGCTTCTCCACGTGGATCAATTAATTTAGCTACAGCAGCAAAAGTATATGCCTTTATTAAACGTAGAGGTTATGTAATACCAGAAGATGTACGTGCTGTTTGTACCGATATACTTCGACATAGAATTGGGCTGACTTATGAGGCAGAAGCTGAAGATGTAAGTGCTGAAGATATTATAGAGCAAATATTAAACAAAGTAGAGGTGCCGTAATATGGAGACTAAAGAGCTTTTAAAAAAGGTTCGGAAGATCGAAATCAAAACTCGTCGATTATCCAATCATATTTTTTCGGGAGAATACCACTCGCATTTTAAAGGAAGAGGAATGACTTTTTCTGAAGTGCGTAAGTACCAAGCTGGAGATGATATTAGAGATATAGACTGGAATGTTACCGCTAAACTGAACGAACCACATATTAAGATTTTTGAGGAAGAACGAGAACTTACCATGATGTTAATGGTAGATATTTCTAAATCTGAATCTTTTGGTACCCGAGTACAACAGAAAAGAGATTTGATTACAGAGCTTTGTGCTGTTCTTTCCTTTTCTGCTATTCAGAATAACGATAAGGTAGGCGTTATTTTTTTTACGGATCAAATTGAACTCTATATCCCTCCTAAAAAAGGGAAATCTCATATTCTTAGAATTATTCGAGAATTAATTGAGTTTAAGCCTAAAAGTAATGGAACAGATATTTCTGAAGCACTGCGTTTTTTGAGCTCAGTTGTAAAGAAAAAATGTATTGTTTTTGCTCTTTCAGACTTTCAAGATTTGGACTACGAAAAGAATTTGAAAATAGCAGCAAACAAACACGACCTTACTGCTATTAGAGTAATAGATGTTGCCGAGGAGTCCTTACCAGATTTAGGACTAGCTCAGTTGCAAAATCCAGAAACTGGTAGTGTAAATTGGGTAGATACTAGCTCAAAATCGATTCGTAGAAATTACGAAAATAAGTACAAGGAGTTTGTTGCAAATTTTAAAGAAAACTGCCTTAAGTCTGGAACAGATTATCTGGATTTACGTGTAGATAGATCTTATACTAAACAACTCTTAGAATTCTTTAAAAGAAGATAAATTGAATAAATTATTATACATATTCGTTTTCCTTTGTTCTACCTTAGGTATGGCACAAACGAAAATCGCCGTGGCTACAGACACACATTCTGTTTTTATAGGAGATATTATAAACGTGGATCTCTATGTGCAATCTAGCCAATCTTTAATTTGGCCAGATTTAGAAAAACTCATTGCACCTTTAGAAATTCAAGCCTATGCAAAAATTGACACTTCAAAACTAGAGAATATTAGTTTGTACAGACAGCGTATTGCGGTTCAAAGTTTCGATACTGGTCGTTTTGTTTTGCCAAGCTTTCCTTTTTCTTCTCTTCAAGGAGACACCTTTTATTCAGATTCTATTGCCATTGCTTTTTTAGCTGTTCCTCTAGATACAACAAATGCAATTTTTGATATAAAACAACCCCGAGAAGTTCCTTTTAATTTCTCTGAAGCTAAACCTTATATATGGGGATCTTTAGGTCTGTTATTACTTTTGGTACTCATTTACTTTTTAGTAAAAAGGTTCTCTAATAAAAACGAAGAATCTATACCTGAAATTATTCTTATTCCTTGTGAAATAGAAGCTATGGAAGCTTTAGAGAAATTACAGACTCAAGAGTACTTACAAAAAGGTGCCATTAAAACACACTATGTAGAACTCACCGAAATACTTCGTCATTATTTCGATAGAGAATTCGAAATTGACACATTAGAGTCTACCACAGATGAGACGATTAATTTATTAAAAGCAACTCAATTGGATAAAGATTTAATTGCTAAAATTGAGGATTTATTAGTGGAAGCTGATTTGGTGAAATTTGCCAAAAGCACACCTGATGCCCGAACTTCAAGTAATTATATGAGTCAGTCTTTTATGATTGTTGAAAACTGTCATGCTATGAAAACGGAGGTAAGCGATGTTTAAGGATACTAACTTTTTAAATCCGGAGTACCTTTATTTACTCATACTTCTCCCATTTGTATTACTCTTAGAAATGGGTTTTACTAAGAAGAGAACCCCTAGTATAAGTTGGTCTTCAGTATTCTTAATTGACACTGCTATTAGTTGGAAAGTAATTCTAAAGTATGTGTTATGGATTACTCGTGTTTCTGCATTAGCAGCTATTATAATAGCATTGGCTCGTCCACAAACTACAGAGGTAAGTTCAGAAACACTTAGTAAAGAAGGGATAGACATCATTTTGGCTATGGATGTTTCTACCAGTATGTTAGCGCAAGATTTTAGCCCAAATAGATTAGAAGCCGCCAAACAAGTAGGAATTGAGTTTATTGAAGGTAGACCAAACGATCGCTTTGGTTTAGTAGTTTATGCAGGTGAGAGTTTTACCCAATGTCCTCTTACAACAGATCATAAGGTGGTTAAAAACCTCTTAAAAGAAGTAAAAGACGGACTCATAGAAGACGGTACTGCTATAGGAATGGGATTGGCAACTTCGGTTTCTCGCTTAAAGGAGAGTAAAGCAGAAAGTAAGGTGGTTATTCTTCTCACCGATGGAGAAAATAATTCAGGTTTTATAGATCCTATGACAGCTGTTGAAATTGCACAAGAATCGAAGGTTAAAGTTTATACTGTTGGGGTTGGATCATATGGTACAGCTCCTTACCCTACTAAAGATTTATGGGGAAGAGATACTCAAGTGGATATAGAAGTGAAAATTGATGAGGAACTCCTAATTAATATTGCTGATGCAACTGGAGGAATGTATTTTAGAGCGGATAGTAAAGACAAACTATCACTTATTTATGCGCAAATAGAAAGTCTAGAAAAAACCGAATTAGAAGAATTGAAGTATTATAATCACGAAGAGAAATTTGAGCTATTTGCTTTTATCGCATTATTTTTAATTTTCTTTGAACTTATACTTCAGTACACTTTATTAAAAAGTATCGCATAATGTTTAATTTAGGAAATCCTCAATATCAAAGTTTACTATTACTGCCATTGGTAGTATGGGTTTTTTACATGTTTTATAAAACTTGGCGAAAACGCAAGCAAGCAACATTTTCAGATGCTTCTTTACTAGCTCAACTAAATCCTAAACAATCGAATAGAAAGAGTGTATTTAAAATGCTTTTTCAGTTTTTGGGCTTGGTTGCATTGGTTATCGCTTTGGTTAACCCACGTATAGGTACTCGCTTAGAAACGATTACCAGAAAAGGTGTAGATGTGGTTTTTGCCATTGATGTTTCTAAAAGTATGTTGGCGGAAGATGTAGCTCCTAATAGAATATTAAAGGCCAAACAAATTTTGTCTAAAGCTATAGACGAGTTGGTAAACGATCGAATAGGAATAATAGTTTATGCAGGTAAGGCTTACGCACAGCTTCCCTTAACTACAGATTATTCAGCTGCAAAAATGTTTCTTAAAACAATTGATACAGATATGATTCCTACTCAGGGTACTGACGTAGGAAATGCGGTAGAATTGGCTTTGAGTTATTTTGAAAGTGGTACAGAAAAAAATAGAGTTTTGTTTATACTTTCCGACGGAGAGAGTCATGAAGAAGGTGCTTTAGAAGCTAGTGAATTAGCTTCAGAAAATGGAATTATTATCAATACCATCGGTTTAGGAACACTTCAAGGTGGACCTATCCCAATTATTAGAAATGGTGTTATTAAAGGCTATAAAAAGGATAAAAGCAATAATGTTGTCGTTACTAAAATGGACGCAGAGATGTTGCAACAATTAGCGCTTAGTACTAATGGTGGATTTATTGATGGTACCCGTACAAAAGAAACAATTGAGTTTATAAAAACGGCACTATCTAAAATGGAACAGGTAGAATCCGAAACAGAATTATTTTCTGATTATGAAGATAAATTTCAGTGGTTCTTAGCTTTAGCTCTTTTATTTTTCTTAGTAGAATCTCTTACTCCAAGTCGAAAAACGCTTTGGATTAGAAAAATTAAATTATTTGGTAATGAAACTAAATAACCGTTTATTTCTCATTTTCACTTTTGTTTGTATTTCTATTTTGTCGGCACAATCTGAAAGAAAAATCACTAGAAATGGTAACTCTCAGTATGATTCGGGTAATTTTGTTGATGCTGAAGTGAATTATAAAAAAGCGATTGAGGAAAATTCTAATCTTTTAGAAGCTCAATTTAATTTGGGCGATGCATTAGTAAAACAGGAACGTTTTGATGAAGCCCTTGCTTCATTCGATTTAGTGAGTTCTACGACAGACGATCCTGAATTAAAAGCTAATGCACTTCATAATAAAGGCAATGTATTGTTGCAGCAACAAGATTTTGAAGGAGCTTTAGAATCGTATAAAGATGCTTTGCGTGTAAATCCAAAGGATCATCAAACTCGATATAATTATGCTTATGCTAAGCAACAGTTAGCGGAACAACAAGAGCAAGAAGAACAAGAAGAGAGCGAGGAAAACCAAGACGACGAGAATAAAGAGGAAGGAGACGAGAATAAAGATAATCAGGAAAAGGGCGATAAGAAAAAGGAAGATTCTGAAAATCAAGATCAAGAAGAGACTGAGGACGATAAGGAGCAAGAGGAAGGAGATAAGCAGGAGGAAGACGAAAATTCTGAGGACGATTCTGAGCAAGAACAAAAAGACAAAGGGCAAACAGATGGTGAGGAGTCAGAAGAACAACAGGATCAACAAGCTAAGCCTAAAGAAGATAAAATGACTGCGGAGGAAGCTAAGCGTTTATTGGAAGCATTAAAGCAAGAAGAGAACAAGGTGCAAGACAAAATGAAGAAGTACAAAATTAAGGGTACTAAGCAGAAAATCGAAAAAGATTGGTAGGACAAATGAAAAAGAAATTACTCCTTATAATTGTACTATTTCAGTCTGTGCTACTAATGGCACAGACATTTAGTGCGACAACAAATAAAAATAAAATTGGCTTAAACGAACAGTTTAGTTTAAGCTTTAGTTTAAATGCTAGTGGGGATCGTTTTGTGGCTCCAAATCTATCAAACTTCACTGTCTTGGCTGGACCTAGTTCTTCGTCTAGTACAAGTATGATTAATAATAGTATAACTAAGGAAACTTCTTATACTTATAGATTACGCGCAAAAAAGATCGGTGTATTTACTATACAACCTGCAAAAATAAGAGTTAAAGGCAAGCAATTGAAATCCAATTCACTTTCTATTCAAGTTCTTAAGTCGAGTCCTAAATCTAGTTCTAATAATTCACCTGAAGAAATCGCTAAAAGTAATGTGTTTTTAGAATTGTCTTTAAGTAATTCGAATCCTTATGTAGGCGAACAATTAACGGCGACTTATAAGCTCTATTTTAATCAAGAAATACGTTCTCCAGAATTATTAGAAAACCCTACTTATACAGGTTTCTGGCATGAAGAATACGATCTTGGAAAGAATTATCCTATAAGCGAAGAGTACATAAAAGGAAAGAAATTTCAAGTAGCTACTTTAAAGAAATTGGTTCTTATTCCTCAGCGTTCGGGCAATTTATCCATCGCTGGAATGGAATTAGAAGTTCCAATAGCTATACCTACCAATCAACGTGATTTTTTTGGAAGAAGAACATCCCGAATGATTACAATTATTTGCTCTACTGGTAGTAAGAATTTACAGGTTAAACCATTACCTACAAAAGGGATGCCTACAAATTTTAATGGTGCTGTAGGTAAATTTGAGTTTAGTACAAAATTAGACAGAGACTCCATACAAACCAATGAGTCTACAAATTTGTCATTACGAATTTCAGGTAATGGAAATTTAAGGATGGTTGATTTGCCAACTTTTGAAATACCTAAAGATATTGAAGCTTACGAGCCAAAATACAAAGAAAGTATTAACCTAAAACAAAGTGGCTTATCAGGTTATAAAAGGGAAGAATATTTATTGATTCCACGAAATACAGGAACTTATAAAATAGGTTCTGTTAGCTTCAGTTATTTCAATCCGCGCACTAAAAAATACAGTAGTATAGACAGTCCTTCGTATACCTTAAATGTGAATGGAGATAACTCTGGTAATTCTACAGCAGTAGTGTTGAGTAATATTACGAAAGAAGATGTAAGCTTTATAGGAAAGGATATATTGTATGTAAAAACGTCTTTAAAAAACTTTAGTACTTCCCAAGAACTATTTTATGGTTCTACTCTTTTTTACAGTCTTTTGTTTATTCCTTTATTCCTTGTGGTACTTCTACTTATCCTAGTGGTACTTACTAGAAAATCCATTATTAATTTACAGCAATTACAGAAAGGTTCTGCGAGTAAACAATCGTTAAGGATTTTAAATAAACCAAATACCGATTTACATACTTCTATAGAGCATGCAATTCAGTTGTTTGTTTTTAAAAAATGGGGTCTAAAAAGAGCACAATTTAACAAAGATGAAGTTCTAGAATTATTGAATTCAAAACAAATTGAGGCTCATTTGATCATGGACTTCAATACAATATTTGAGGCTTGTGAAATGGCTCGATTTACTATTATACATTCTCAGGATAATAAGGTCGAATTAAAAATGATGACCCAAAAATTAATTGAGGAATTAGAAAAATATTAAACATGAGATTATTCACTATACTTCTAGTTTTAACTTCAAATATATATGCTCAGTCTGCATCAGATCTTTTTATTTT
>CAJWJW010000068.1 GCA_913041775.1 uncultured Flavobacteriales bacterium | reverse complement strand
AATCCGCTTCCGACCTCAACGAAAACCTCAAACAAAAGTTTGAGGTTTTTTTTGTTACTATTAAATAAATTGTGTGCTAATCAATCCTTATAGCTAGTTTGGGTATTTATCCAGTATTTGAAATCAGTTGGTTTAAGTTTCATACTTTAGCGCTAACATTTCAACTGTTTTTACTATAAAGACTTTGTCGACTTCTAAAATATAGTTAGTCATTATTTTTTTAATTCGTAACAGACTCGCACTGCACTTGTAATGCATGCATTTTATTTCACTATTTAAAAACACATCATGAAAAGAATTCTACTTAGCCTATTAGTCGTATTAAATTACTCCGTAAACGCACAGTGTGATGGACGTTATAGTGAAAAAATATTCGACGAAGTTTCGGTATCTACAGCAACTTATTCTGATGTTCACAATTTACAATTAGATATTTACCAAGCAGTAGGTGATACAGAGTCTCAAAGACCTTTAATTATTTTAGCTCACGGTGGTTCTTTTGTTGCAGGTATTCGTACTAATCCTAGTATGGTAACCTTAGGTAATGCCTTTGCCAAAAGAGGGTATGTTGTTGCTTCTATTACGTATAGACTTATGTCATATTTAGATTTATTAAGTGCTGAATCTGCTTTAAATGGTGTTGCTAGAGCATTAAGCGACGGTAGAGCTGCAGTGCGTTATTTTAGAAAAACAGTTGATTTAGAAGACAACCTTTATGGAATTGATGAAAATCAAATCTACTTTGGTGGTAATTCTGCAGGTGGTGTAATAGCTGTACATGCTGCTTTTATGCAAGAAGATGACATAACTGACCCTGCTTTACTTGCTGCGTTAAATGCTTTAGGAGGTATAGAAGGAAATAGTGGTAATGATGGTTATTCTAGTGAAGTTAGAGGAGCTATAAGTCTCGCAGGTGCGCTTGCAGATGTGAATTTTATTACCATTGATGAAAAACAAAAACTTTTGATTTCTTGTCACGGCGATGACGATGATGTAGTTCCTTATACGTGTGGTCAACCTTTAGGTTCTGCTATCTTACCCGAGTTATGTGGTGGAGGTGCAATGCTAAGTCATACAGAGGCAATTAATTTCGACAATCATCAGCACTTGTTATTTCCAGGTGCAGGACATGTTCCTTGGGAGTATCCTGGAGACACTCAAGATCAAATGATAACGTTTGTTAGTGATAATTTATATTCTGCATTAGACTGTATGAATATAGGAGTTGAGGAGATAAGTGCTAATAAAATGACTGTCTATCCAAATCCAACTAGAGATATATTTACTGTAGAAACAGAAATTACTAATTCAATGATGAGCGTATACAGTCTTAACGGTTCTTTACTTCTAAAGTTGGAAAATACAAACTCTATTAATATTCAGTATTTGCCAAAAGGTATTTATATTGTAAAGCTAACCGATGCTATCCAACAGAGCCAATATACAAGAGTAACAAAGCTTTAAAAAGACTTTAATTTGGTTTTGTGAAGTCATAAGATTGTTAATCATTCGACTGAATCCTTTTTAGAGTAGAACCATCATTATATACATCTACAACGATGCCTGTATAATTAACAGTTGCACTTCTTCCTAAAACATCAAGAGTTTTTAGCAGACTTCGGGTTCTATTTAATTTAATGGCTTCAATTCCTACATCTTCACAGCTAGATGGTTCTCCGTCTTCGGAATAAAATATTCCGTCTACTACCCACCAGTGTAACCACTCCCCGCCATTACCAGTTTCCCAATCGTTTAAATCTAGATAGTTTTCGCCATTAGTGCTGCCGCCAACTTTATAAACGTTAGTTGCTTTTGCTCCAAAATTCCAGGTAAGGGGAATGCCATATTCCATTATTTCAGGACTGTTTTCTTCCTCGCAATTCATTTGTACAAAAAATGCGTAATCCTCGTATTCTGGCCATTCACCATAAACGGCTCCTACGCCACTAGAATCGACACAAACAGCAGTGTATTCATCACAGGCAATACCATAAGTACGTGTTTGAAGAGACTCATTCATCCTTGCTATAAAGGTTAGTAAACGCCCCTCTCTTTCTCTTTCGCTAAAGTGCGTATCAGTAATTGTATTTTCCAATAATGGAACTTCTAAAAAGTCATCATGCCCAAAAGTCATAAAGGAATTGTAAGGATCTTCTATAGCTTCCGAACTGTAAACAGTACCATTTTCAGCAGAAAAATAGGAGCTTCCTAAAACAGCCATACCTGCACTTGTTCCACCAATCACCCCTTTTTTAGTATTTATATGTTCGTTTAATAAGGTTTCTACTTCTGTGTCTTTCCAGTAATTTATATAATCCGATTGATCGCCTCCTGCCATCCAAATAGCTTCTGCATTTGCAATTTTTCCGAGAATATAAGGATTGGTTGCTGCGCTAGAATTGTTAAATACAATAGTTTCGACAGAATTTACTTCCACACCTAAGTCACTATAGAAATAGTCGTTATATCCATCTGATCCGCTAGCTCTAAGTACTAAAACATCTCCACCATTTGCTTTTTCTAAAAACCAAACCATTGCCCTATCGTCTTCCGTAGAGCCGCCCATAAGACAAACTCCATAGTCGGGATTTGTAATTGTGTCCATGTAATTCCCTGTAAAATAAGATGTGAATGGCTGTGCTTGCATACTAAGGCACAATATAGACGTGAGGATTAGTAAAAAGTTTTTCATATGAATTATTTTTAGTAATAATGGCCAAAATCTCATTGGCACATTTTTCTGTTTGTTCTAATGGAAATAGATGTCCTCCATCAAAAGCAATAAATTTGGTATTTGTAAAAAGAGGTTTTACGTTACTTATTGGTCTAGTATCTGCAATATCTCCATGTGTAGCATACATATAGAAACTAGGAATAGTTAAGTTTATTTTTCTGTAAAAAGGAGGAGTTAAAGCGAATATTTTGGATTCTATTTCTTTTTTAAAACGCAATGTTACTCCTTTAGAATATTCCGAAAAACCATATTTAATATAGTTGTTGAACGTATTTTCACTAAAGTTCTTAAATAGAAATTTATTACGAAGTTTATAGGCTACAAATTCTCTAGATGGAAAATGATCGGAGCGATTAGCAGATTTCTTTGCTAAAGGCATAATATGTTGCGAAAAACGAAACCACTGTGATATCGCTAAAGCACAGCGTATTTTGCTAGAAAGGACTGGTGGATCCATCATGATAAGCCCCTTAAATAATTCAGGCTTTTGCTGTGCTGCTAAAGCTAAGCATACCGCCCCAAAAGAGTGTCCTATAGCCCAAACAGGTTCCGAGTAGTTTTTCTCAAAAAATGCAATTATTTCGGGTACTATATCACTCCATGAATTGTTCAATTTATACTTACCATGTGCTAGTACAGGTATGTAGTCGATGTCGTAACCTGCAAGTTTAGAAAATAAATCGCCATAAACCTCTGCAGGAAATCCATTGGCATGCGCAAAGAATACTTTTTCTTTCATGGCTCTAAGGTAATGGTAATTCGTGTATGGTAAGAAAGCAATTGTATCGCTAAATAGGTGTTTGTTTGCGTTCTTTGGTGCCTCTACCTTTGGTAGATAAACCAGGAAGCTAATTAACCTGTTTCAACACATTTTAATATCTTTAACCCCCAATTGAATAGTTGTTTTTCCCTGCCATACATTCTCTTGTATTGCATAGCAGATGTCGAATGCCAATCCTTTAGATATATAAGAATCGTGTTTACCTAATTTAAAAGCGATACCATTCATTTCAGAAAGGCGCTCTTTTTCGCTACACATATGTAGTTTAAGGTGTTCTTTTTCCGAACCCACAGCTCTACTATATCCTTTGTCTAAAGCATTTTTTGTTATAAATAGTGGCGCCAGATTTTCTGGCCCAAATGGTTCAAATTGTTTTAGTATTTTATTAAAAACCTCGGTAATATCTGCAAAATCTAATTCTGAATCAATCTTGTAAACCTCCACTTTTTGTTCCTCGGTAATTGTATCGGTAACTACTTTTTCGAAAGCCTCTTTAAATGCTTCGTAGTTCTCTTCTTGTAAGGTAAGTCCTGCTGCATACATATGCCCACCAAACTGATCTATATGTACTTTACAAGATTCGAGTGCTTCGTATACATCAAATCCTTGTACCGATCGAACAGATGCCGCTAAGACCCCTCCTTTACTTTTGGTAAAAACAACAGTTGGTCTGTAATAGGTTTCAATTAATCTAGAGGCTACAATTCCAATTACACCTTTGTGCCATTCTGGATTATAGACTACAGTAGAAGCCCTGTCTTCCTCCTTATTTTCTATTATTTGAGCATGTGCTTCTATTGCTATTCGCTGATCATGTGCCCTCCTGTCGGTATTGTATTCTTCAATTTCGTTGGCTGTTTTAATTGCCTCAGCTTCGTTCTCTTCAATTAATAAACGCACTGCACTATGTGCGTGTTTCATTCTCCCAGCAGCATTTATACGAGGTGCAATGCTAAATACTACATCAGTAATGGTCATTTTACCAATGCGTTTGTGTTCTTTCATTAAAGCCAACATTCCCATTCGAGGTTTGGCGTTTAATAATTTCAATCCATAATAAGCCAAGACTCTATTTTCGCCCATTATTGGAACTATATCAGCTCCAATTGCTACGGCTACATAGTCTAGGTAATCTAAAGCAATAGATTCGTCTAGTTTATGGTGTTTTAAGTAGCCTTGCATAAGCTTAAAGCCTACACCACAACCACATAATTCTTTGTAAGGATATTCACAATCGCTTCTTTTAGGGTCTAAAACCGCGTATGCATTGGGCAATTCTGCTCCTGGTCTGTGGTGGTCGCAGACAATAATATCGAGTCCTTTAGATTGTGCATAGGCAATTTTTTCAATCGCTTTTACGCCACAATCTAGTGTAATCATTAAGCTGATTCCTTTGGAAATTGCATCGTCTATACCCAAATATGAAACGCCGTAACCTTCGTTATATCTATCGGGTATATAATAGTCGCAAAGTGCATTTTGAGTCTTTAGAAAACTATACAGTAAGCTCACCGAAGTCGTTCCATCTACATCGTAATCACCATATACTCTAATCGATTCTTTGTTAGAAATTGCAGTAGATATCCGTTGAACTGCCCTGTCCATGTCCTTCATTAAAAAAGGATCGTGTAACATGGATAATTGTGGTCTGAAAAATGTTTTTGCCTTTTCAAAAGTATCAATATCTCTACTAACGAGTAATGAACAAATTGCTTTTGAAATGCCTAATTCTTTACTGAGTTTAAATACTTTTTGGTTGTCTGGCTTCCCTTTTAAAGTCCATTTTTTTTCTGACATAATTAGATCTCAATTTTTTAGGAGGCAGATAAACGATAATTGAGTTGGTTTAAATTAGTACTCCTTATTCTATATTTTATTTTGAATATTTATTGAATGCTTATGGATTAGTTCAAAAAGTTCGTAAACCATTTCTTTAGACAAACCAAGGTCTAAACCAGTACCCTTTCGTGTTCTTAGGATGTCGAAAAAACGCTCTATCTGAAAGGTCATTATGTTGTTTTCTTTCTTGGCTTTCCCTATTTCTGTGACCATCTCCATACGTTTCTGTATCACGTTTAAGAGCTCGTTATCGTATTGGTCAATTACTGAGCGCATCTTTAGCAAATGCGAATTGAATTCTTCACTCTCGTGAATAGCCTTTGGCATAATTAAATCGTTCATCAGCTGATGAAGCGTGTCTGGGGTAATTTGTTGATTTGCATCACTCAATGCTGAAGATGGATCGCAATGGGTTTCTATCATCAAACCATCCATGTCTAAGTCGAGTGCAATCTGACTAAGGTCTGAGATTAATGCAGCATCTCCTGCTATATGACTTGGGTCACAAATAATAGGCAAGTTGGGCATCAAACGTTTTAGTTTGATAGCTAAATCCCACTTAGGAACATTTCTGTAAGGTGCTGCTTCGTATGAGTAAAAACCTCTGTGTATAGCCATTAGTTCGCTAATTCCACATTTGTTAAATCGTTCTAAAGCGCCCATCCACAAACCGATATCTGGATGTAATGGGTTTTTTACCAAAATAGGGATATCTACTCCACGTAGTGCTTCAGCAATTTCCTGAACGTAAAAAGGGTTTACGGTGGTGCGGGCACCAATCCATAAATAATCGATATTATTTTCTAAACAAGCTTCTACATGTTGAGCATTTGCTACTTCTGTAGCTACAGGTATTCCTGTTTCTGCTTTTAATTCTTGTAGCCATGCCAATGCTGGTTCTCCGACACCTTCAAAAGACCCAGGTCTTGTACGGGGTTTCCATACACCGGCTCTAAAAACGGAGGCGTCTCCATTTGCTGCTATTGCTCTACCTGTTTCTAAAACCTGCGCTTTGCTCTCTGCTGAGCAAGGACCTGCAATTAAAAAAGGCTTGTCAGCTTTTTTAGCAAATAGATCGTTGGATTTGATATGTAATTCTGCTGGGCTCAATTTATTTTTTTCCTTCTAAGATAACTACAAATTCTCCTTTGGGTGCTTTCTCTTCAAAATGAACAATTAGTTCGTTTACTGTTCCTCTAACTGTTTCTTCAAATTTCTTAGAAATCTCTCTACTTATTGAGAGTCTTCTTTCACCTCCTACAAATTCTTGTAACTGTACTAAAGTCTTCGCTATTTTATGTGGCGACTCGTAAAAAACAATTGTTTTTGTTTCTTCTGCCCATTCTTTTAATCTTGTTTGTCTTCCTTTTTTAGGAGGTAAAAATCCTTCAAAAATAAAACGGTCTGTTGGGAAACCCGATTGTACCAGTGCCGGAATTAAAGCTGTGGCTCCAGGCAGGCATTCTGTAGGGATGTCGTTTTCTACACAAGCTCTAACGAGTAGAAATCCAGGATCTGAAATTCCAGGTGTTCCGGCATCAGAAATCATGGATATCTGCATTCCCATTTTGAGTTTTTCAATCATACGCTCCAACATTCTATGCTCGTTGTGCATATGGAAAGATTGCATTTGAGTAGTCACTTTTAAGTACTTTAATAGCTTCCCTGAGGTACGTGTATCTTCTGCTAATATTAAGTCCGATTCTTCTAGAATCCGGATAGCACGAAGCGTAATATCTTCTAAATTCCCAATAGGCGTAGGCACCAAAAATAGTTTCGACATAGTAATTTTTTACACAAACAAATTAAGTAAAAATAGCGGTGTAC
>CAJWJW010000067.1 GCA_913041775.1 uncultured Flavobacteriales bacterium | reverse complement strand
GCAAATCCTTGGGAATTCTGGGGATTACGATGTCGTAATAACAGAAATTGGTGGTACTGTAGGTGATATAGAATCGCTTCCTTATGTTGAAACTGTTCGTCAAATGTGCTGGAAAAAGCCTAACGATTGTGCAGTAGTACATTTAACTTTAGTTCCATATTTATCTGCTGCAGGCGAATTAAAAACCAAGCCTACCCAACACTCAGTAAAACAATTACAAGAATCTGGTGTTTTTCCAGACGTATTGGTTTGCAGAACTGAGCACGATATTAATCAAGCGATTCGTAGAAAAATTGCTCTTTTCTGTAACGTACAGCCAGAAGCTGTAATACAATCTATAGATGCAGAGACTATTTACGATGTGCCTCGTTTAATGAAAGAAGAGAAACTAGATCAAGTAGTTCTTAGAAAATTAGGCTTAGACGATTCTGGTGAATCAAATGTTTCTCACTGGGAAGAATTTGTCCACAATCTTAATAATCCTACCGATACAGTTGAGATTGCTTTAGTTGGAAAGTATGTTGAATTGAAAGATTCTTATAAATCTATATCTGAAGCTTTTATCCATGCGAGTTCTACTACACGTTGTAAGGTAAACTTACACTGGATTCACTCTGAGAAATTAACCAATGTTTCTGCTTCTGAATCCTTAAAAGGTATGGATGCTATATTGGTTGCTCCAGGTTTTGGATCTAGAGGTATCGATGGGAAACTTCATGCAGTACGTTTTGCTAGAGAAAACAATATTCCATTTTTAGGAATTTGCTTAGGTATGCAAGCTTCTGTAATCGAATTTGCTCGTAATGTCCTTAACTTTTCCGATGCACACTCTAAAGAAATGAATCCTGAAAGTGCTCATCCTGTAATTGATATTATGGAAGAGCAAAAGAAAATAACTAATATGGGTGGCACCATGCGTTTAGGTTCTTGTTCTTGTGATTTAAAGAAAAGATCTATTGCCTACGAAGTTTATGGTGAAGTGCATATTAGCGAACGTCACCGACACAGATATGAATTTAATAGTAAGTACCTTTCAGACTACGAAGCTGCAGGTATGATTGCTACAGGAGTTAATCCACAAACTGGACTAGTTGAGATAGTTGAAATACCGGCACATCCTTGGTTTGTAGGTGTTCAATTTCACCCAGAATATAAAAGTACCGTTGCCAACCCTCACCCATTATTTGTGAGTTTCGTTAAAGCAGCATTAAAGAATAAAGCTTAAATAAGATGTTACAACAAGAAAAAAAAACCGATTATAATTCGGTAATTGGATTTGCCCTAATCGGTGTTATTTTATTCTGGTTTTTAAGTACCCAGGCTAAAATTGATGAAACGGAACGTTTGGCTACTTCAGAAGTAGTTGCCGAAAATGCAGAAGTAATTTCTTCTCCAGATGCAGCAACTATACTAGTGTCTAATTCCGAATCTGATTCGGTAGTTTCTGCACATTTAGTAGAAGCTTATGGAGCGTTTGCTTCAGCTGCTAGTTTAGAAGATAATTCAACGAAATTTGTTTTAGAAAACGATTTAATAAAAGTTGAACTTGCAGCCAAAGGAGCTCGTGTTTCTAGTGTGTTTTTAAAAGAATACCAAACATACGATTCGCTCCCTGTAAACTTACTCAGAGAAGATTCTTCTGCTTTTAACTTAACTTTTTGGTCTCAGAACCGTCGTTTGCAAACAAACGATTTTGTTTTCGAAACCTACGAGTCTAGAATAGGAGATAAGCAAGTTCTTTCTATGCGTTTAAATGTGCAAGAAGGAAAATATTTGGAATTCGCTTATTCTTTAGAACCCAATTCTTATAAGGTAGATTATACTGTAAATTTAATTGGTTTAGAGGGTTTAATTCAAGCTCAAAACCCAATTGAATTAGATTGGTCTGTAAGAGTTCCTCGTCAAGAGAAAAATAGAGATAATGAAGCAATGAATACTTCGGCTTATTATTTTGCTGAGGGAGAAGTGGATTATTTATCATCTACTTCAGATGATTCTGAAAGAGTATTAAACACAGATTGGATTGCTATTAAATCTCAGTATTTCTCTACTGCTCTAACATCTTCAAATTTAGGTAAAGAGATCGAACTTTCTTCTGTAGCTCATCCAGGATCAGAAAAATATCTGAAAACTATTTCTGCTTCTACGCAATTAAATTACCAAGGAGGCTCTAGTTCTTATGCAATGGAATGGTTCTTTGTGCCTAACCACGTAAAGACTTTAAAATCTTACGACAATGGTTTAGAAGAATTAGTTCCTTTAGGTTGGAGTATTATTGGTTGGATTAATAAATACATCGTAATAACCATATTTAATGCATTCGAAAGCTGGGGATTAAATTACGGTATCATTATTCTATTAATGGCATTACTTATAAAAATGGCCTTGTTTCCATTTACGTATAAGTCGTATACATCAATGGCTAAAATGCGTGTGTTAAAACCACAAATTGATGCAATTAATGAGAAGTACGAAGACCAGATGAAGCGTCAGCAAGAGACCATGTCTTTGTATAAGCAGGTTGGTGTTAGTCCTTTAGGTGGTTGTATTCCAATGTTGTTTCAAATGCCAATTCTATTTGCTTTGTTTAAGTTCTTCCCATCTTCTATAGAACTTCGTCAGCAAGGATTCCTTTGGGCAACGGATTTATCTACCTACGATTCTATATACGATTTAGGTTTTAGTATTCCTTTTTACGGAGATCACGTTAGTTTGTTTACTTTACTAATGACAGTTACTACCGTTTTGCAAATGAAGTTTAGTAATAGTATGTCTTCTTCGAGTGCGCAAATGCCACAGATGAAGTATATGATGTACTTTATGCCTGTTATTTTCTTAGGTGTGATGAACAACTACGCTGCAGCATTAAGTTATTATTACTTCCTAGCCAACCTTATTACTTTTGCTCAGCAAAAAGTTATTGCTGGTATGACTGATGACTCTGCATTATTATCAAAAATGGAAGCTAAAAAAGAAGTCACTCCTAAAAAAGGGAAATCTAAGTTTCAGGCTCGATTAGAGAATATGATGAAAGAACAACAAGACGCTAAGAAGAAAAAATAAATTTTTAAGTTTTATCAAAGGGCAATCTATTTAGATTGCCCTTTTTTTGTGAAATAAATACACGAAATTTTAGTTATTAGCTACTTGGGAGAACCAAGGAGCAATTAACTATCAATGGTTCATAAGTTCATGAGTCCTTTGTGTTTCCAACACATTAGTTTTTCTATTTTTAAGGCTTAAACACAACACAATGAGAATATTATTACTTCTTTTAAGTCTGGTCTTTTTTACCAGCCCAATTATACAGGCACAGCACACTCAAATAGATCCAGTAATGCAGGCTTATCAGTCTGCGTTGGGTCAATACAAATCGGCTTCGTATGCAATGGCATACCAAGCTTTTGTTGATATAGACGCAGATATAGAAGACAAGAATAGCTTGTTGGCTATGAATACAGATTATTATAAAGCCCTTGCAGTAATGCACTTGTATAATAGTGATGCGGAGTTTTTGTTGAAATCCTTTTTGGAGGACTATCCCAACAGTACTTTGTTTTATGAAGCATCTAGGGAACTTGCAGGTTTCTACTTTAGTAAAAGAGCCTATACTGATGCTGTTGTTTATTATGAGTTGATTGATGTTGCTAAGCTTCGTAAAAAGGTTAGAGCTAATTATAAATTTCAGTATGCTTACAGTTTATTCTCTATTGGTGAGCTTAAAGAATCGTCTTCATTTTTTCACGATCTATTATCTAATAAGAACGATTACCAACATCAAGCAAAATACTACTTTGGTTATATAGCATATGCAGAGGGTAATTTTGTGACTGCAAAAAGACATTTTGATGATTTATTAGAACTCGGTTTATATACAGAAGAGCTCCCACTATACATCTGTCAAATTTACCATCAACAGAATGAGTTTAATTTACTTTTAAATTTCAGTTTACCTTATATAGATTCAATTAATGATTCTTCTGCAGAAATGTACAAGCTTGTTGCAGAAGCTTATTACCACACTAAAGATTTTACAAAAGCTATCTATTATTTTAACGATAAGTATTTAGCTACCGAACATAATTTAGATGATTTAGGCTATTATCTATTAGGTCAATCTTATTACCGAACACAAGAGTATTCTTTGGCCAGTTCTTCATTTAATAAAATTGTTGAAGCTGAGGATAGCTTAGCTCAAAATGCCTACTATTATTTGGCCGATTGTTATTTAGAACTAGGCGATAAAAAATCGGCTCAAAATGCATTTGAATCTGCTTCGTATTTTAATTTTAACAATGCGATTACAGAACATTCAAACTTTAATTTTGCCAAACTTTGTTATGAATTGGGTTACCCATATGCAGACCCTACAATGATACTGCAAGATTTTATAAATGATTTTTCAGAGTCTGAATATTTAGACGAAGCTTATTCTTATTTAGTTAATGCATTTTTAACACATAAAGATTATTCGAGAGCGATAAAATCTATGGAGGCGAATGGTTTAGAAAATATTCGTTTACAACAAGCCTATCAAGAAGTCTCATATTACAGAGCTGTACAGCTGTTTAACGATAAAGACTATGGTAACGCTATAGAGCATTTCGATAAATCTCTTATCTACTCTCATAACAATACGTATAATGCTTTGGCTATGTATTGGAAAGCAGAAGCTTACTATAGCACAGAAAATTATACAGACTGTATTAGCGCTTATTCCGATTTCCAACATTCGGCACTTGCTAGTACGATGCCCGAATTTACATCGGCATCTTACCATATTGCTTATGCGAACTTTAAATTGTGGCATTTTGAAAAAGCAATTAACTCATTTGAGACTTTCACTACAAATGTAGCTTCTACAGATTCCCGTTTACATGATGCTTATTCTCGTATGGGGGATGCCTTTTATATGATGAAAGACTATACGCACTCTATAAATAATTATAATAAAGCAATTGATTTATGGGGTGTTGATGCAGATTACGCTGCCTATCAAATCGCCCTAGCTTACCATCAGATGGATAAACATGAGAAGGTCGTAAATCATTTAGTCGATTTCTCTTCTCAATTCCCGTCCTCCATCTATAATGACGATGCTTTGTATAGAATAGGGGAGTCCTCAATAAAATTAAACAATTCTGACTTTGCGATCGAAAATTTTAGTGCAATTGAAAAAGAGTTCCCTTCGAGTGTTTTTGTTACAGATGCACGTATGAAAATTGGATTGCTGTTGTATAATTCTGGCGATTTTGAAGAAAGTATTGCAGAATTTAAAAGGTTAGTTTCAGATTACCCGGCCTCTAGTACTGCCAGAGAAGCTATAAACAATGCTCGTAGTGTATATGTCGATTTAGGTGATGTACCTGCTTATGCTAGTTGGTTAGAGACTTTAAGTTTTGTAAATATTAGTACTTCTGCTTTAGACTCTACTTCTTATGAATCTGCAGAATTACAATACTTAAAAGGTTTTTACGACAAGTCTTATTATGGATTCCAATCGTACCTTAATAACTATACAAATGGTGCTTTTAAACTTTCGGCGCACTATTATTATGCAAAATCTGCTACCGAAATTGACAGTATTGACCAAGCTTTAGCTTCTTACGAGATACTTAACTCCTATAAATCAAACATCTATACTAAAGCTTCAATAAAACAGTCTGCTATATTATACCAGACTTCTGGTAAATTCGACAAAGCATTAGAGAATTTCACCAAACTAGATTTAATGGCAGAGACTGTAGAGGAACAGTTGTTTGCTAAACAAGGTTTAATGGATTGTAATAGTCAGCTAGGTGATTACGAAAAAGCTATAGTGCAAGCCCAAATAATTTTAAACTCTGGTAGGGTTGATGAAACCTTGATTTTAGAACTTAATACTTTTATAGCTCGTGCTGCCTTTTCTAATTTAGACAAAAACTTAGCAGCAGAGAAGTATTTATTTGTAGAGTCTGCTAGCCAGGGAGAATTGAAAGCTGAAGCAATGTACCATTTAGCGTACTTAGCTTTTTATAGTGGGGATTATGAGAGTTCGAAACAAATTATATTTGAACAGTCTCGTTTGTTACCCCTCTATAAGTCATGGTTAGGGAAATCGTTTCTTGTACTTGCTCAAAATTATTGGGTAGAAGACGATATTTTTCAAGCTACCCATACTTTAGATCAGTTGCTTTTAAATATTGAAGATCCTGAAGTTTTAAAAGAAGCAAGAATTTTGAAAGCTGAAATTATGGCTAAGGAAAATGTTGAGCAAAAGATGTCATTAAATTTAGATTCTTTACCTACTTCAGATTCATTAAAAATATCAGATAATTAAGCATATGAAAAAGTATATACTATTTGCACTAGCTTGTTTTTCTGTTTTTGGCTTACTAGCACAAGAAAATTTAAACAACGAAATTATAGATGTAGTAAAAGACTTTAGGCCTAAAATTATGGAGGCTCATAAAATAAAAAGTCAACCACTATTTATTGATACTTCTAAGGTTTCTGAAAACTTAACTTACTTAATAAGATTTGAGGAGTTTAGAGTTAAACAACTTACCGACTCTTTAAATGCTCAAATACTTAAGAGAGTTACAGTAAATAGTCTTTATACTAAACATATAGAGCTAGGTTTGGGGACTCTATTAAGTCCACATTTAGCTTTGGATTTTAGTAATGGTAAAAGCACTAAAAGTATTTATCAGGCCTACTTAAATTACAATGGAGCATTTTATGATAATAATAATGCTTTAGAAAAGTTTAGCAAATTAAATCTTGGCGGAGCTTATAAGCGTATTTTAAATGCTTTTATTTTACAATCGGATCTGGTTATAAACGATAATTTTAGATTTGATCCTTATAGCACCTCCTACCGGAATTCTACGATCGCACTAAATACAGAATTTCAATTCACAGACACTGCTAAGGTTTTAGTACCCAAGGTTATGTCGCTTTCTTCTGAAGTCTTTTTTCGAAATGCACAATTCAACGAATATGAAATTTTATTAGCTTCTATTCATTCTGGAACTTATAAGCAGTTAAGTGGTTTTAATTTTAGTAATGATCTAGCAATTATACAATCCAACGATTTAAATACAATACATTGGAAATCTAGTTTAACTAGTGAAAAGTCTATTAATAGGTCAAAGGTATTGTTAGGAGTTAACACTGATTTACTAGCGGATGACTTAAAAGTATTCCC
>CAJWJW010000066.1 GCA_913041775.1 uncultured Flavobacteriales bacterium | reverse complement strand
AGTCACTTGCAATTTGGATACATAACTCACGAGTTGGAGCTAATACTAAAGCTTGGGTATCTTTATTGTTATTGTCAACTTTCTGGATTAAAGGTAATCCAAAAGAGGCTGTTTTACCAGTTCCCGTTTGAGCTAAAGCTACCAAATCGGTATCTTCTTTTAATACAATTGGGATACATTTTTCTTGTACTGGAGATGGCTTTTCGAAGCCTAAATGGTCAACGGCTTGGACTATAATATCTTCTAGGCCAAGGTCAAGGAAATTCTGATTCATATCGTCAGATTAAGTAGTTAATAAATAACTAATACTCAACCTTCTCGACTAAGCCCCAATTGGACTTACTAATAGAGCATTAGTGCGGCGCGAAATTACACTAATTTTACGGATATCACACTATTATTAAATTAAATTCACAAAAGGATTGATTTTGAATGATATGTTTATCTAAAACCTTACTATATCAAGAGTTTGTGAATGGGAAGGACAAAAAATTTGAAAATTGTAATTATGTCAAGAGATAGTATAGCGTTATAAAAGTGCACTTATTTAAATTAGTTCAATAGTTAGAATATCAAGTACGGATGATAATCAGTGAATAAAAACATTAAACTTATCTGTTAGCTATAAATGCTTAAAATAATTAGCGTGTTTAATAGTATTGATAAAGCATACAAATATTTACTTTTGTAAAAATACAAATAATGGCTTTAAGTAAAATTGAACTTTTAAGATACAGTAAGCATATAAAGCTTAAATCTGTAGGAATTAGTGGCCAAGAAAGCCTTAAATCTGCAAAGGTATTAGTTATAGGTGCTAGCGATTTAGGCTGCATTGTTTTACAATCTCTTACAGCTGTTGGAATTGGAACAATTGGAATTATTGATGGTGGTACTGTAAAGGAGTCTAATTTACAAAGCCAAGTCTTATATTCTCAATCTGATATAAATTTACCGAAAGCTAAAACAGCGGCATTAAGATTAAAAACACAAAATTTGAATGTGAATTTTAAAGTAGCCAATATTACCCTGACTAAAGAGAATATACTCTCTTTGCTTGAACCTTTTGACATAATTGTAAACTGCACAGATAAATCAAGTACCAATTATTTGATAAATGATGCGTGTATCCTCACAAACAAACCTCTAATATTTGGATCAATAAACGAATTTGAAGGACAAGTTGCTATTTTCAATTTTGTAGGTGGCCCTACTTATAGGTGCTTATTTCCTGAACAAGCAATAGAGAAAGTAATTAATACAAGTAGTAAGGCAGGATTATTTAGTGTATTACCAGGATTAATTGGGACTTTACAAGCCAATGAAGTTTTGAAAATGATTTTGGGAATTGGAGAATTATTATCAGGTAAAATCCTAAGCCTAAATGCACTTAATTATGAAAAGTCTATTGTAGAATTTGATAAAACCGAATTCGCTAATATTTCAATACTAAATACACCTCAAAACGAATATACTGTTGCAGAAGAAGGACTACAGACTTCTATAGATGTAATTGCTTTTGATGAAATGCGAAAATCTAAGCCTCATTATAATATTCTAGATGTACGTGAATATTTTGAGTGGGATATTTGTCATATTCAAGGATCGAGTAATATACCTATGAACCTTATTGACGAGTGTATAGAAGAAATCTCTAAGACCGTACCTACAGTAGTCGTATGCCATCATGGAGTTAGGAGTATGAATGTTATTCATTATCTAAAAACTAAAGGGTATAACAATCTTATAAACCTAGAAGGTGGCATACACGCTTGGGCTAAAGAAGTAGATACGAATATGGCGAAGTATTAATACTTATTTATACTATTAAAAATGGAGGAATAAATGCGAGAACAAAAAAAAGAGCTAATCGTCTAGCATTAAAAAGGATTTTCTATTTTTGAATACTCAAAATTTAAAAATATGAAAAACATACTAATCACAGCATTTTCGTTTCTTACTTCTTTAGCAATTGCACAAGACAGTTTAAGCTTTGAACCTATAGTTCAATGGGATGCAAACCCTGTAGAAAGCCAAGGTAAAACTGGTACTTGCTGGAGTTATTCTACTTCTTCATTCCTCGAATCTGAGTTAATAAGAATGGGAAAAGGATCTCATAACCTTTCTGAAATATTTATTGCTAGGCAAGTATATTTGAACAAAGCAGACAATTATGTACGCAGACATGGGAAAACTCAATTTGGTGAGGGTAGCTTAGGTCACGATTTATTAAATGCTGTAGATGATTATGGTATTGTACCGAACGAAATTTTTAATGGACTACAAACAGAATCTGAAATTCACAACCATAAAGAACTAGCATCTATATTAGAAGGCTATATAAAGGCAGTGGTTAGCAATAAAGGTAAAAAGCTTACTCCATTATGGATGAAGGGATACAATGCTCTACTTGATGTGTATTTAGGTGAATACCCTGAATCCTTTACCTATGAGGGTAAAGAATATACACCCAAAAGTTTTGCTGCCTCTTTAGGGATTAAAGCATCTGACTATATCACCATCACTTCTTACACACACGAACCTTTTAATAGCTCATTTATTTTAGGTATTCCAGACAACTGGGATAATGGGAGTTTTTATAATACAGATTTAAACGATTTAGTCGGGCAAACTAAAAAGGCCTTAAAAAAAGGGTATACAATTGAATGGGATGTAGATGTGAGTAATAAAGGATTCAACTCGAAAGAAGGAATTGCAGTTGTAGCACTAGAAGATGAAGAGCCAAACTTTGAAACTACTGCAGAAGAAATGGACGTGACACAAGAAATTAGACAAGAGAATTTTGACAACTATACGGTAACAGACGACCACCTGATGCATATTGTAGGATTGGTTAAAGGAGTAGATGGAAAAGAATATTTCGTCGTTAAAAACTCTTGGGGAGATGAAAGAGGTTTAGAAGACTATAAAGGACATGTACTAGTTTCTGAAGCTTACTTTAAGCTAAACACTATTTCTGTAATGTTTCATAAAGATGCATTTATTCGATCTAGACAAAAAACAAATAAATAGTATCACCTGTAAGAGAAATATACTAGATACTCTGTAAACATTTTTAACTATAGAAAATGTACTCAATATATAAAAAGCCCATTTCGTTTCCGAAATGGGCTTTTTTAATTTTGCATTCAATTAATAAGAATGTGTATCAATAAATTTACTAGAAATTCTCTTTTCCAGCAAAATGGAAAGCAGCTTCAAGAGCAGCGTTTTCATCTGAATCCGAACCGTGTACAGCGTTTGCAGAGATCGACTCAGCATACATTTTACGGATAGTTCCTTCTGCAGCCTCAGCTGGATTAGTAGCACCAATGAGTGTACGGAAATCCTCAACAGCATTCTCTTTTTCTAAGATAACTGCTACAATAGGACCCTCAGTCATATAATCTACTAATTCCCCATAAAAAGCTCTCTCAGCATGAACAGCATAGAATGCTTCAGCATCAGCCTTAGTCAATTGAGTCATTTTTAAAGCAACGATACGGAAACCCGAAACGTTAATTTTTTCTAAGATTGCACCGATGTGACCATTTGCTACTGCATCAGGCTTTAGCATGGTAAAAGTTCTGTTTTGAGCCATTTTAAGTTTATTTTAGTTCGGCAAAATTAGTCAATTAAGTTGAATATGTCAACCATAGGCTTGGCAAATACAAATATTGATAAATAGACTATTTAACGGCAGAATAGAATTTGTTTTTTTTAATAAAATATTCTACTAAAATAGAATTCTTGACTTTTAGATTCGATGAAATTCGTTTAGTAACTACTCTATTCGTTAATACAGAAGGAATACGAGTATAGAATGAAAAGTGTGCTTTTACTATTGCCCAACAATGACTGTAGCGACCTTCTAAAATAAATTTGACTCCAGCAATTCCATCTAAAAAAAATCGTAATAGTAGAGTAGGAAATGCAGAAACAGGTAAGTTCTTTAACAACATGACTAGGTTATTCCTGAAATTTAGGAAAGTCTTACGAGGATTCATTTTATTAAGAGAGGCTCCACCTAAATGATAAACAGTTGACTGAGGGATACAAGCAATTTTATAATCCATATTAAGTAAACGCCAGCATAAATCAATCTCTTCTTGATGTGCAAAAAAACTTGCATCTAATCCACCTACTTCAATATATCGTTCTCTACGAATAAACAAAGCCGCACCACTTGCCCAAAAAACATCAACGACAGTATCATACTGACCTTTATCTACTTCTAAAGTGTCGAATATTCGCCCTCTACAAAAGGGGTATCCAAAACGATCTATATACCCACCACAAGCACCAGCATATTCAAACATATTAGGCGCTTTCTCGTTCAATATTTTAGGCTGACAAGCAGCATACTCACTATTTGACTCTAAAAAATTATAGGGGGCAACTAACCAATTTTCAGTTACTCGAACATCAGAATTTAACAAAACTATATAAGGATAGTCTACCTGGTTTATTGCTTTATTATAACCTTCTGCAAAACCGTAATTCTCATCAAATTCTATTAGAGAAATTTGTGGGTATTTACTTTTCAAAAATGAGATAGAGTCATCTGTAGATGCATTATCTACAACAATAATATCTGCAAAATCTGAATTATACTCACAAACAGAAGGCAAGAAACGTTCTAATAAATCTCTTCCATTCCAATTGAGTATTAGTACTGCTATTTTTTTCGACTGTGTTTCCATCTTCTATGGGACCAAAGCCAATTTTGTGGCTCTTTCGTTATCATCTTTTCTAAGTAAGCTAGGTG
Source organism: uncultured Flavobacteriales bacterium (assembly GCA_913041775.1). GTDB lineage: Bacteria > Bacteroidota > Bacteroidia > Flavobacteriales > UBA7430 > UBA6772. The sequence goes on along the minus strand of CAJWJW010000066.1, from coordinate 2,439 downwards.
TAGCGCAGTAGATTCTCCTAGTACGTCACTATCTCTATCTGCTAAAGAAACAATTTTCATTTCGTAATAGCCTCTTTTTACTCTTTTTACATCCACAAACAAAAGAGCTAAACTAGCTGCATTCATCAGTTTTTCTGCTCCTAAATATACAGGAGTATCTTGATTTAGAAATTCGCAAAAGTAATCTAGTTTACCTCTATGTGGGCTCTGATCAGAGAGCATCAGATTAATAGTCGATCTATTTTTATTTTTCAAAACGGTCTTAGGAAATTGTTTCATAGGTATTATCTCAGCACCAAATCGAGAACGAACCTTTAACATTAGGGTGTCGATATTTTTATCGTTTAAAGGCTTATACACTGTAAATAAATCCTGTTTTAAATAAGTACCTAATGCCAGAGCCATCCATTCCCAGTTATTATAATGTGCGCCAATAAGTATTGCTCCTTTGTTTTCTTTTTCTAGTTGATCGAAAATCTCGGGATTAACGAGTTTCATTCTATTCTGTAGAGAAATCTTAGAAATAGAATAGAGTTTTAAGTTTTCTAAAAACACATCAGCTAAATTTAAATAAAATCCGCTTTCTAGTTCCATAAGTAACTTAGAAGAATAATTTGGAAAGGAATTACTAAGGTTTTCTCTTACCACAGTCAACCGATACTTAAAAACTTTGTGTAATAGAAAAGCAATAAAGTTTGAGCATAGATATAGAAAGCTAAATGGTATATATTTAGCTAATTGTAGTAATAATATGATTAGTTTACTCATTAGTTGTCTCCAGGAGTTACAAGGTTTCTATTCCCTTTATCATCTAAATTATTATTTTGATCAAGATTGATATCTCTATTTTGATCCATATCATCTAAGTCGTTTACTGCTCCACGCTCTCTGTAAATCCAGTTTTTCCAATTAGCATTGTACTTTTCTCCTTGTACAGTAGAATGAATTAGTTCGAAATCATTAGTTCCCAAAGCATTTTCTGCAAAAATAAAAATTTTATTAGTTTGTTTGCCAATTTTATAATAAGTCCAAATTTGGAAGGGTAAGGTGTATTTATCGTACACTGAATTCTCTATATCGTTTGGTGCTCCATATTTTAAATAGACTCTACCTCTATCAGTAGCAAATCCCTTTTTATTAATTGTTGAATAAATGCTATTTGCCTTCTGCACACCGTTTAAGTAATTGAACCATTCTGCCTGGGGATCAATAGGATTTCTATTATACCAAAATCCATGAAAAAACTGTTTCATCTGACTTAAATCCCAAGTTTTTAACTGATTAGAAGCATAAGACCATTCTCTTTGTGTAGCAATTGGTAATAGAGATGAAATATGTTCTGCTAATTGTTCGATAATTTCATACTGATGAACGAAACTAGAGTTGTTTAAAATACTTGCGTAGTCTTCTGGTTTCATTACAGTAGTGGTATTTCTACGTTGAAAAAAAACTCTTTTTTGGAGTATCCCTCTACCCTCTCTATCTAGTAAAGCGACAACTAAATTATAATTACCAGAGACTAAATCTGTTATATTAAAGCCCCCTAAAAAGGCTCTTTGCTTTTCTTGGGTTTTTCGAATAATTCTATTAAAACCGGTTAAAGGAGTATGCGATTGTTCATTCTCTATATAGTAATTTAATAAATACCCTGCATTTGTACTCGTATCATTTTGAGTATTATACCATTCGATATAGAAGTCTAATTGAGTATCTAAATCGTCTAAAAAGTATGTGCCATCTCCAAAACTAGGGATTAAATCGTATCCAGACTTGTGTAAAATACTAGATCCATCTGATGGAGTAAAAGATTCTAAAATCATAAAATCTGAAAATGTAATTTCAGAATCAGGATAATCAACAACCAAATCGACAGTTGTTTCTATAGTTACTTCTCTGCTTAATGGATCATTTAATTTAATTTTTAAGGAATAGTGACCATTTGCTAGAGCGTAAATTTGTTTATCAATAAACACTTGAGCACTTAATGTATCTCCAATAACTGGTGTTTTAAATAAATATTTATCTAAAATGATGGTTTCAGCACCTTTTTTAAATGCCAAATTCACTAAAACAGATCCCTGAAATGAATTATCAGCGACTTTTATGTATTTTAATTCAGTACTTAAAAAAGAAAAATACGTTTCAGTATATGTAATACCCTCGTCATTTTGGAAAGTGAAGTACTGAAAATTTGCTTGTAAATTTTTAGCATTCAATAAGTTAAAACTCGACAACAAAAATAGAATTATATATAGGCTGTAGCTCCTCATATTCCTAGTGTTTAGTATGTTTTGTGTTTTTCATAATCTGTGGTGAAATTAATCTTTTTTTTGTTTGCAGTTTAGAAAAAACGATTACATTTGCACTGCTATCAATAAGGAGAAATGGCAGAGTGGTCGAATGCACTGGTCTTGAAAACCAGCGTACAGCAATGTACCG
>CAJWJW010000065.1 GCA_913041775.1 uncultured Flavobacteriales bacterium | reverse complement strand
AACAAAGTCGCCATTGAACTAAATAAAAATGTTGTGCCAGGATCTGTGACGAGTGCTGTAAACCACAAAAGGATAAAGAACAGACGAGCCACGGGATATGTTGTTTGAAGAGCAACTCCCGGTTTTCTTTCAATTGTTATGCTGACTTCTAAGACATGATACGCACTCGACGTAAACGAATGATGCGGATGAGTAAATTCAAGATTGCAATCATGATACCGAACCTTCCATGTCCTCCAAATGGGAAGATCACTTATGTCACCATCTCTGAGCTCTCCGTCTAAGTAGAGAGTTGGATTTTCATCAAACATGACTAAGTCACGGGGCAACATGGGAACTAATTTAAGCTTGAGACAATGGACGTCGTAAGGAAACAAAGTGGCATTTAAAGGTGAGTATTGCCGTATTCTCAAGTGGCAAGCAATTCGACAGGTGCCACGAGTTGGATCAATAATGCGCACTTGATCTTGCTTGAGTTTCTCCATCGAGGTAACGTTAGGTATTGACCACTGTTTCTTTACCGCTTCCCACAACGCTCGTGAGGCTGCGTTGCCTCCTCCACGTCTCTTCGAAGAACCTCCTCTTGATTTACTTCCTGGTGTATAAATTTTGTCTCCATAAGAGTCTTGCATGTTAAAGGAATAAGTTCCAGCGCCTAAACAAACAGATAAATCATCAGTCACACCAAGACCTTCGACAAAAGTCGTAGAATCAGCAGTGATGTCCCATGAAATCTCTGAAGCATAAGAACCTCCTCCTACAGTAAGGGCTAATGAATCGCAATCTTGAGCATTTGTAGTAAATGCAAAAGATCCAACCATTGCCGCTAAATAGAGCAGTTTTTTTCTCATAATGTAAATATTTAGTTAAAGTTACCCCGATTTTTAAAGCTCAACAACACCAGGGGGATAAGCGTCGATCACTTATAAGCTCTAGGAAATATAGGGGATCTACACATCCTAACTGTGAACTTAGCTTGTAAATATACTAAGTAATATCACCTAAAGCAAACTAAACCAAGACTTTTACTCAATAGATTGTGTAGAAAACCACAAATAAAATACATAATTTGTAAAACCAAGAACTACACATTGTATCCAATACGTGACTAACTTAAACCCTGTGTTTTATATATTAAAAGGATATATTTGCAAAAAAAATAACTAATTATGAGTTTAGTAATTGTTGGAACGGTAGCGTTCGATAAAATTGAAACCCCATTCGGGAAAACAGATAAAATTTTAGGTGGAGCTGCTACTTATATAGGTATAGCTTCTTCGTATTTTACAGACCAGGTAAAAGTGGTTTCCATAATTGGTGAGGACTTTCCTGAAGAATACACAAAAATAATTACAGACCACAAAATGGATATCGAAGGTATTCACCAAGTAAACGGAGGTAAAACATTTTTCTGGGAAGGAAAATACCACACCGACATGAATAGTCGTGATACCTTAGCTACAGAATTAAACGTTTTAGCCGATTTCGACCCTGTTGTACCTGAATCTTACAAAGATTGCGAATTCTTAATGTTAGGAAATTTAGATCCTACAGTACAGCGAAAAGTTCTTACGCAATTAAAAAACAGACCTAAACTTGTAGTACTCGATACTATGAATTTCTGGATGGACATTGCATTGGGTTCTCTTTTAGAAACAATAAGCATGGTGGATGTTTTAACAATAAACGACGAAGAGGCTAGACAGTTGTCTGGAGAATACTCTTTGGTTAAAGCTGCTCGAAAGATACTTACTATGGGCCCAAAATACCTTATCATTAAAAAAGGAGAGCACGGAGCACTTTTATTCGATCAAAAAGAGAATTGCTTTTTTGCTCCAGCACTTCCACTAGAAGAAGTTTTTGATCCAACTGGAGCTGGTGATACCTTTGCAGGTGGATTTATTGGCTACTTAGCAAAAACGAAAGACTTGTCGTTCGACAATATGAAGCGTGCAATTATTTATGGATCTGCTTTAGCCTCTTTGACTGTAGAAAAATTTGGAACCGATAAAATTGCCTACCTAAGCGAAGAGGCAATTAATACTCGCATTGAAAATTTCAAATCTTTGGTAGAAGTAGATATTCAATTAATAGAGTAACGCAAAAAGACTAAATTCACAACGTGAAAAAACCAATCAGGATATACTTCTTATATGTAGGTGTGATTTTCGCCCTATTTTCTACTCCTTTAAATGCGCAAGATTTTGTGCACTTAAAGGATGGAACTATTGTAGAATGTCATATTACAGAAATAAGTGACTTTATACTTTATGCAGATGTACAAGACGATCCATATTCTGCAACTTTTTTTTCTGATGATGTGGATTTCTTGAAAATAGATCAAAAAAATAGCCTTATAGTTCGGCAACTTAAACGAGGAGTTCGACAGGCAATGAAATATGCTAACCCTATAGGAGACAATACTGTTTTTGGTTTCTACTTTGGCATGCCTAGCGATTCGCTTCTTAGCAATAAAAGCACTCAAATACTGTACAAAACAGACAGTCTTGGAAACCCAATACTTGTACCATACGACCCAATGAATACAGAGTTTTCGGAAAGATTAAAAAGTTTGGCAAAAAGCTTGGGAGGTACTTCTTTAGCTTGGCTGGTCGGCATGTAACTTAGAGTGAAATGAGGTAATTGAAAACTTAAAACTCATCAATAAAAATTAATTTTACTCAACATATACTTAAATGATTACTCAAAGGTCACCAAGACTTGATTTTTCTCTACTGCAACACCTTTTTCTACTTCAATAGATTTTACAAGTGCATCGGTAGGAGATTTAATAATATTCTCCATTTTCATAGCCTCGAGCACAAACAGCCCATCACCTTTAGCAATTTCTTGACCAGGCTTTACCAGAATATTCAAAACCAAACCAGGCATAGGAGCTTTAACCTCATTTACTTTCTGGCTCTTCATATTCTCCATCCCCAATTGCTTTAACAAAGCATCGTACTTATCTTCAATAGAAACAGTAATTTCCTGATTATTCACTTTCAGGGTACAAAACTTCTCTTCTTTATTTAATTCAACCAATTCAATAGTATACGATTTATGATCGTGAATTAGATGCTGTACAGAACCCTTCGTTGCCAAATCCATTTCAAAAGAATCTCCATTTAGAGTTCCTTTTAACGCTTTATCGTCAGAGAAGTTGAATTCGAATAATTGATCGTTTACCTTAGCCTTGTACATATTTAAAATGCTTTGTTCGTATATGCCAAAGATAACCTAATTTAGTCGGGCAAATCAAAGAAAAAAACATGGCACTTATAGAAGAATTAAACACACAAGGCAACAGGCTTTTTAAGCATCGATCAAAGCTACCTATCCCCTTTGCAGTAATTGGATTGGCACTGTATGTTTACACTATTTACTTCGGAAATAAAGAAGAACATTCGCTGTTATTCGAAACTTCGTGCCTGGCAGTTGGTTTATTAGGTCTACTTATTCGTGCAATTACTTTAGGGTATACTCCAAGAGGAACTTCAGGGAGAAATACACATGGTCAGGTTGCCGAATCACTTAATACAAAAGGGATGTACAGTATTATGAGAAACCCACTTTACTTAGGGAATTTCTTTATGTGGTTTGCGATTATCCTTTTCATCAATGTTAATTGGTTTAGCCTATTTTATATTATGTGTTTTTGGGTCTATTACGAACGTATAATTTTTGCTGAAGAAAACTTTTTACGCAATAAGTATGGCGAGCCTTATATTAACTGGACTTTAAAAACACCTATTTTTCTTCCTCGATTAAGCGGATGGAAAAAACCAGAATTATTTTTCTCCTTCAAAAATGTACTTAAAAGAGAATACAGTGGGTTTTTCGCGCTCTTTTTCACCTTTACATTATTCGATTTAGTAGAGAACTTAGTGCGAAATTCTGTTTGGGACCGTCATTCTTTTTGGATGTACGCACTACTTATAAGTGGAATAATTACACTTATTTTACGCACGCTTAAAAAGAAGACGAAAATCCTTAATGTCTCTGGCAGATAGTCCTCTGTATGTAAAACATAAAGGAGCTTGCACAGTTTTAAAGTAAAAACTCAGTCATTAACACCTAGTTCTAATAATTAGTTGTCAAAACGATTATTTTGACCATTTCAAAAATTGACCATGAAAAACATAACCATATTATCCCTTGCCCTACTTAGCTTTAGTTCATGTTCAGTGCTCCAAAAAGGGCACAACATCCAATTAGAGGAAGTCGTTTTAAAGACTTCTAAAACTACAGAAAGAGCGTATTATCATGAGTCTCCAGAACGCATAAACGATTTGTTACACACAAAACTAAACGTGTCGTTCGACTGGGAAAAGAAACATCTTTTAGGAGATGCTACCTTAGATTTCAAACCCTACTTCCATGCTCAAAATTCTGTAACTATAGATGCCAAAGGTTTCGATATTCATCAAATTTCTTTAGTAAGCCTAAACGGAACTAAAACAGATTTAAAATACACTTACAACGATTTACAAATTAGTATTGATTTAGATCGTTTTTACAATCGTAACGAAACCTACACCTTATATATAAACTATACAGCCAAGCCAGACGACTTACTTATTGAGGGTGGAGATGCAATTACGGATGCAAAAGGACTATACTTTATAAATCCTGATGGCAGCGAAGACAAGCCTATGCAAATATGGACACAAGGAGAAACAGAATCTAGCTCGTGCTGGTTTCCTTGCATAGACAAGCCCAACGAACGTTGCACGCAAGAAATTGCCATTACCGTACAAGATAAATACACCACACTTTCGAATGGTATTTTAACGAAGTCAACTAGCAACTCAAACGGAACTCGTACCGATCTTTGGATTCAAAAGAAAGAACATGCACCTTATTTGTTTATGATGGCGGTGGGAGAATTCTCAATCACCGAAGACAAATGGAGAGATTTAGACGTGAATTACTACGTTGAACCAGAGCAGGAAAAACACGCACAACGCATTTTCGGTAAAACCCCCGAAATGATGGAGTTCTACTCTCAACTTTTAGGCTTCGATTATCCATGGGAAAAATACTCGCAAATTATTGTTCGAGATTATGTTTCGGGAGCTATGGAAAACACCTCTGCTGTAATACATGGTGAGTTTGTGTATTCTGATGAACGAGAATTCCTAGACGATCCAAACGAAATGATTGTAGCACATGAACTTTTCCACCATTGGTTTGGCGATTGGGTAACTTGCGAATCGTGGCCAAACTTACCACTTAACGAAGGCTTTGCTACTTATGGCGAATACTTATGGATGGAAGGGAAATACAGTGGAGACGAAGCAGCACATTACATCCACGGCGATTTAAAACAATATTTAAACGAATCTACTCACAAACAAGTAGACCATATTCGTTTCGATAATGAGAATCCGAACAATATGTTCGACAGTCATTCGTATGCAAAAGGTGGAAGAATTTTACACATGCTGCGATACGCAATTGGAGATGAAGCCTTTTTTAAAGGACTAGAATATTACCTTACAGAATATGCCAATCAGGCCGTAGAAGTACATCAACTGCGTTTGGCTATGGAGCATATTTCAGGTCAAGACCTCAATTGGTTTTTCAACCAGTGGTTTTTAGCATCTGGACACCCACAAATTTCAGTTGGGCAGACTATTGAAAACAATAAAGTTTCGCTTACTATACGTCAAAATCAATCACTAGAAAACACTCCATTATACCGTATTCCATTAGAAATAGGAATCTATGAAAATGGAGTAGAAAAACGATTTACTATAGAGCTTACTAAGCAAGAAGAGGCCTTTGTATTTGAAACCTCAAGCAAAGCAGACTTGGTGGTATTTGATGCAGATCATTATTTATTAGCCGACATAAGCTTCAATAAAACGGACGATCAATGGATGTATCAACTTAAAAATGCGCCACATTATTTCGATCGTATGGAAGCTGTAGATAGTTTATCAAACAGCACCAATTTTGCTATGCAATCGATTGCGGTAAAAATGGCTTTAAACGACTCTTTCTGGGCTATTAAAACACAAGGTCTAGATTGTTTCGAAAAAGCAGATCCTCGTACTCGTAGCGTCTTAGAATCTCAACTGATTCAACTCGCCTCTACCGATAAAAAATCTGATGTTCGTACTTCAGCAATATATTGTTTGAGTACCTATTTCGATCAAGATGAAAATGTACCGAGTAGAGAACATGCAAATTTATATACTAAACTTGTAAAAGACTTATCTTATATTACATCAGCAGAAGCTTTAAGAGCTTTACAAATTGTAGAACCTGTTAGAGCGTATACAATGGCTAAATTAGAATTGCCTACTGCAAAAAAAGAATTAAAAGAAGCTGTTATGCTCACCATTGCTAAAAACGGAAATGCTTTAGATAGCGACTTAATTCATAAAGAATTTAAGACATCCAGGGGATTTGATGTAGTTGGAGCGACCTATAATTTAATTAGCTTTTTAGAAAACCAAAACTCAAATATTAACGCATCAACGCTCAAAGAAATTGAATCTAAGATTGTTTCTCTAGAGGTTTGGTATCAGCGCTTCTATACACTTCAAATGTTGAAAGAATACAGTACAGAAAACATTGAGTTTAATACAACTATTAGCAATTTATACCAAAGCATAGTTGAGGTAGAAAAACATGAAAGAGTATTGATGTATTTAGGAGTGAAATAAAACAGCAGCCCTCAAATAATAAACAAAAAAAATGCCCTCAGAAATGAGCGCATTTTTTTGATTGATATAATTTTAAAAGGCGCCCTTTTGAGCTTTCAAGAAATCCTCATATCCTTTATCTATAGGTAAGTCAGATTTTTTTGAAGCATTTACGGCTAGGGCATCGCAACGCTCGTTTTCAGGATGATTATTATGTCCTTTTACCCATTGAAACTTAATGTGGTGTTTGCGGTAAATCTTTAAAAACCGTTTCCATAAATCGGGGTTTTTTTTGTCTTTAAACCCCTTTTTAACCCAGCTAAAAACCCAACCTTTTACAACCGAATCAATTACATATTTAGAATCTGAAGTCACTAAAACATCAGCTCCATCAGTTTTAATTTTCTCTAAGGCAACAATTACGGCTAACAACTCCATTCTGTTGTTAGTGGTATGTCTAAAACCTTCGGCCAATTCTCTACGGAATTCACCTGCTATCATCACGACTCCGTATCCACCAGGACCAGGGTTTCCACTAGCTGCACCGTCTGTATAAATAAATATCTTCATTAGAGTATCGATTCTATTATAGTAGG
>CAJWJW010000064.1 GCA_913041775.1 uncultured Flavobacteriales bacterium | reverse complement strand
TTTTAAGGAGAGGGTCCTGGGTTCGAGCCCCAGCCAAGTCACTTTAAGTCTTCGATTTCTCGAAGACTTTTTTTTATAGAATTAATCATTTTTTAAGTAGAAACTTATTGAACCCAAAAAAAGACAAACATCTAAATGTTTGCCTTTTTTAAAAATCTATTCTGGGGGGAAGGATAAAAACGATATGTATCTTTTAAAGTAGGTTTTAACTCTGGATTATTTCTTTATTGGATTCCAAATCTACACAATTCTATTAATTATCAAAATAATTATTCAATTAAGACCATTTTAAATATGAATAATGTTCATTACTTTAGCCAAAAACTTAGTCTATGAAAGAGATCCAAGAAGCTTTAAATTTTATTAACAATTTCAAATTTACACGTCCAGAAGTAGGAATTGTTCTTGGAACTGGACTTGGTGGCCTTTTAGAAAACTGTACTATAAAGTTAAGTATCCCCTATTCTAAGATACCTCACCTTCCTATTTCTACTGTAGAATCTCATACAGGGGAATTAATTTTTGGAGAAATTACTGGTAAGTCTGTGGTAATTATGAACGGTAGATTTCATTATTACGAAGGATACAACGCAAAACAAATTACGTTTCCAATACGTGTAATGAAAGAATTAGGAATTAGTAATCTTTTAATTTCCAATGCTTCTGGTGCAATTAACGAGAAATTTAAAAAGGGTGATCTTGTTATCGTAGACGATCATATTAACTTGCTATTCGAAAATCCTTTAAGAGGAAAAAATGTTAATGAACATGGACCTCGTTTTACAGACATGTCTCAGCCATACGACAAGGATTTAAATAAATTACTATGGGAATGTGCTCAAGATATAGATTGCGGATTTCACACAGGCGTTTATGCCGCTTGGCAAGGCCCTTCTTTAGAAACACGTGCAGAATATAGAATGCTTAAGATATTAGGTGCAGACTTAGTAGGTATGTCTACGGTACCCGAAGTTATTGTAGCCAATCATATGAGCTTACCCTGTGCAGTAGTTTCTGTATTAACAGACGAATGTAATCCAGATAATTTAAAACCTGTATCGATAGAGGAAATTATAGAAACAGCAGAAAAAGCTGAACCACATCTAACCACTTTATTTACTAAAGTGATTGAACGTCTATAAGCTCGCTAAGAATTTCATGGTGTCTACGCCATCTGCATAATCGCTAAGGCTCGGACACTGTGCTTCTCCTAAATTAAAAGATTCACGAATATTTTCTTTTGTTACGATACATTGAATCTCTGACTCTTTTTCAATTAACTCACGTTTTAAAAATTCCAAATCGTTGTAGTATTCGTAGTGTAACATAGAAATTGGAGATGCAAGAAGCTTATCTTCTCTAATAAGTAAGAATCCGTTTTCTAATATTTCATTTCCGCCCATTAAAAATAATGCTCTGTAGTAATCTACATTATTCGCATACTTGTTATTGTTTACAATGTCTTTATAAGAATACAGAGACTCAAATAACAAATCGAAACTATAGCCTTTAGGAACATATATTTTAGACACATTCCTACAACCCAAACCATAATAGGCGAAAATATCATCTCCTAAAGCATTTAGATCTTCTGCCGTTTCTGAACCATTTAAAACAGCAATCGAGTTTCTGTTTTTTCTAATTATATGAGGGTACTTACCAAAATAATGCTCAAAATAACGAGCAGTATTATCAGAACCTGTCGCTATAATAGCATTAAAATCTTGCATACGACCGTCAGTAAATTCTATACGTTCCGAAAAGTCAGCATTCAAATGGATTAGCATTTTGGAAATTACAGTCATCAATATTTTATCATCCGAAGACAATTTAACAAGTGCGCGATTTCCGGAGACTAATACACAAACAAAATCGTGAAATCCTACTAGAGGTATATTTCCAGCCATAATTAAGCCTACGGTCTTTACTGACTTAACTTCAGGGTAGTTATTTGCCCAATTTGTCAATAAATCATTTGTAAGCCAGCTAGACAAAGAACTTACAGCACGTCGAACTTGAGCTTCTTCAAACCAGCCATTGTGAATTTTAGCTGCATATATAGCAGATGTAAAAGAGTCGTAAAAACCCTCATTTAAAGGGCTGTCATTTTTCTCAGAAGATTCAGAGTTGAACTGACTCAAGAAATCTCCAAGTATGCTAAATGCTTCAATAGTAATTTGACGTCTCATCAACAATGTTTTTCTATATTTGTACTGCAAAAATACAAATCTTTAAAGCATAAAACATCATGGCGATTAAGATCACCGACGAATGTATAAATTGTGGAGCATGTGAGGCAGAATGTCCAAACACAGCTATTTACGAAGGCGGACTAGAATGGTCTTTTGCTGAAGGAACAGAATTGAGCGGGAAAATACATTCTAAAACTGGTATTTCTGCCGAAGCTGATGAAGAGTTAGAGCCTGTTTCGTACGACTTCTATTATATTGCCACAGATAAATGCACCGAATGTAAAGGATTCCATGAAGAGCCTCAATGTGCTGCTGTTTGTCCAGTAGAATGTTGTGTTCCTGATGAAGATAATGTAGAAACTGAAGAAGAATTACTTTCTAAAAAAGCCTTTTTACACAGTGAGAACGAATAGTTTATATATAGCTTTTATACTTGTGATTATGTCCTGTAATTTATTTGCACAGGACAATAGTGATTTCATCTTTTTTGAATCTAGACTACAAACGCTGGCAAATAAAATTTTAACAGCAAGTAATGATTCCTTAAAAGAAGAAGCGAATAAACTTCTTATTGAAGATATAGAAGAACTATTACTCATGAGAGGTAGCTTCCACTACACTTTCGAAAATGTAGACAAACTTAGCATCATTCATTCTCCAGATAACAAGTTCAAACTCTATAATTGGGTTGTTCCTAAAACTAACAATACCTTTGAGTATTACGCCTACCTGCAGTTTTATACAAAACGAAAAAAGGAACAGTATTACTTTAAACTCAAAGATATTTCTGCTTTTGTAGAAGATGAGCAAACTAAAATATTTACACAAGGCGACTGGTTTGGTGCACTGTACTCTGATATAGTACACACGAAATTTGATAAGAAAAACTTTTACACTCTAATAGGCTGGGATGGAAATAATAGTACTACCACAAAAAGAGTTGTAGAAATTTTAACTTTTGATGAAAAAGAAGAACCAATATTTGGTGCACCTATATTAAAGATGAATGACGGTACCCGCACTAGAATGATTTTGGAATATTCTAAAAAAGTGAGTACGAACATGTCCTACAACGAAGAGGAAGAATATATTGTATTCGACCACTTAGAACCTTTAGAAGGTGGTATACGAGGTATGTATGAATTTTATGTACCTAGCTTAAGCTACGATGGATTGACATTTAAAAATGGCAAATGGCGTTTAGTAGAATCCATTGCAATTTTCAACTCTAAATCTCAAGATGGACGTCAGGCTAAGAAAATTCAAAGAGGCTTACAGGAATAATAGATTTAATTTGTCTTTTTAACCTACAAAAATTGACAATTATAATTCAGAAATTTAACGGACAAGCTTAATTTAACTTTCCTGCAATATAACCTGTAGTCCAAGCAGCTTGAAAATTAAACCCACCAGTAATACCATCTATATTTAATACTTCACCTGCGAAATATAAATTCTTACACAGTTTACTTTGCATAGTATTAAAATTAACATCCTCTAAACTTACCCCTCCACTAGTAACAAACTCTTCTTTAAAGGTAGTTTTACCACAAACATCATATACATCGTTTAGTAAAACATTAATAAGCTTGTTTTTGTTTTTCTTCGAGAGTTCATACCATGGTAAATCGGCATTAATTTGCACCTTTTCTAATAAATGCATCCACATTCTATTAGGGATTTCAAAAGGATTGGCATTCGCCATTTTCTTCTTTCTTATGCTAGGTAATTTCTCGTCTATAAAAAGAGTTACTTCTTCTTCATTTTTTATTGAAAGCCAATTTACCTGAATATTAAACTGATAACTTTTCTTGAATAATAAACGTGCTCCCCATGCAGACAGCTTTAAAATTGCAGGACCACTCATTCCCCAATGTGTAATTAAAACGGGTCCTGAGTATTGTAATTTAGTCGCTTGAATACGAACCGTAGCATTTTCGACTACCAATCCCATAAGAGCTCGAATAGGCTCTTTAGGCATGTTAAATGTAAATAAAGATGGAAGTGGCTCTACAATGGTATGTCCTGGATTTTGCAACCATTCAAAACCTCGCATCTTAGGACTTCCACCGGTAGCCAATACAACTTTATCAAACTGTTGTGTACCAGCCTTAAAACTTAGAGAAATACCTTTATCATTATCGGCAAAAGAACTAACCGCACTGTTTTTTACAATCTTTATATTCTTTGTGTGAGCCTCTTTTAGAAAACAATCTATAATAGTTTGAGAATCATTAGTGTCAGGAAACATTCGGTTGTCTGGTTCTGCTTTTAAAAAAACACCACGTTTGGCAAACCAAGCAACTGTATCTTTAGGTTGGAAAACGGAGAAAGCCTTTTTGAGCTGTTTTTCTCCACGAGGATAAAACTTAGACAGTAGTGAAGGTTTAAAGCATGCATTGGTAACATTACATCTACCCCCACCAGAAATTTTAACCTTAGAAAGTAGCTTATCTGATTTCTCAAAAATTGTTACTACTGCAGATGGATGATGTTCTTTAACCGAAAATGCTGCAAAAAAACCTGCTGCACCACCTCCTATAATTGCTACTTTCATAATTTCTTAAAAACTGGGCAAATATAGCATATTGTAAACCTATAAATTGAAAAGTACAATGTAAAAAAAACAGCCCAAATTCAAAATTAAAAATGGGCTGTTTAGCTTTTATATGAAGAGGAAATCGCTAATTCAAAGAATTCATCTCTTCTTCAAAAGTCTTTTTAAACTTCTCGTAGTCGTAATCAATTTTAATCAAATCGTCCTTCATCATTCGATCGTGAAATTTTTCAACCAATTTTTGAGCTGATAACTCAATAGCGATATAGGTTTTAAATTTCCCAGTTGATGTTTTTGTAAGTTTCTCACAAATAGTTTTAACACCTACTAACTGCTCCTTTATAATTTCTCTATTGAGTCCTTCGAAACGTTCTTCTACTTGCTCAACATTATTAAGCTCTGAAGATTTTACGTAGTTATCTACTACAGATTCGATTAAAACTTTTACCGAAGCAGCTAAATCAGCTCTAGCATTACTTAAAGCTTTCTTTTTAGAAACAACTTGATCTAAACTTTCACCAATGCTATTGGCTCTAAAATATTTATTATTTGTAAAGAAGTCAGGACCTGAACAAGGAATCAATATCTCAACTTCAGTTGCAGGAATTGGTTGATTTGCAGCCTTTTTAGAACCACTACAGGCTACTAATAAAGGTAAAAAACTCAGTGCTAAAATGTACTTTTTCATATGTTTCTATCTTTCAAAAGGATTTGAGAATTTTGGATTATTTAAAAATTCTTCATCGGTTAATGTACGTAAAAATGCCAACAATGCTTGTTTATCTTGTTGGGAAAGTAATAAGCCCTCTCCTATATTTTTCATTAGAGGATCTACTGTTGCAGAAAAATGACCTCCTGAATTATAATGCTCAATTACTTCTTCTAAGGTTTCAAATCTACCATCGTGCATATAAGGTCCCGAAACAGCAATATTACGAAGTGTAGGCGTTTTAAATTTCGCCATATCAAACTCGTTTTGCGTTACCGCGTATAGGCCTACATCTGTAAAAGAAGCATCGGCGTTTAAGCCATTATTATGAAAACTAAAATCTGTAAAATGAGGGGCAGTATGACAATGAAAGCAATCTGCACCAACATAAGGACCGTCTATATTAAACAAATCCCAACCTCTTAATTCTTCTTCTGTAAGAATTGTTTCACCTCTATAGAATTTATCCCATTTAGAATTACCAGAAACCAAAGTTCTTTCAAATTGTGCAATAGCCATTACAACGTGTGTAGAATCGATTTCGTCTATATCGAATGCTTTTTTAAATAAAGCAGGATAATCTGAATGTGAATTCAACTTCTCTGCAGCATCTTCCCAATTCTCGTGCATTTCTATTGGGTTTACTACTGGTAGAAATGCTTGATTTTCTAGACTATTAGATCTACCATCCCAAAAAAGAGTTGGGCTCCAACCTAAATTAAAGGCAACCATCGCATTTCTATCCCCTTGTAATCCATCTATACCAGTACTAAAACGGGCGGCATCTGTAAATCCAGCTGATTGAGTATGACAAGAAGAACACGACTGAGACTCATCGCCACTTAATAATTTTTCGTAAAACAACATTCTGCCCAATTCAACTCCTTCCTCAGTTAGAGGATTGTCTGCAGGAATATCCATTGGAGGCAAAGGACTCGGAATTACTAAATTATATGGAGTCGGTTCCTTATCAGTATTCTTAAGGTCGTCACAGTCAGTTTTACAACAAGATTGAAAACCAAGAGAAAAACCAAGAAACAGAATAAAATAAATAACTTTTATCATAATTCAAAAATAGAAATTATATCTAGAACTACGAGTAACAATTGTCATACCAATAAAAATTATATTTAGAGCTATAGAGAAGAGTTCACTATTCAAAATTGAATTATATTTGAACTTCTTAATTTGATTTATGAAAGCACAAGAAAATACGGCTCTATATTTAAATAGCAAGCTCGACCGTGGTTTAAAAACTATAGCAGAGAAAGTACTCGCTAAAGAACGAATTTCTGTAGAAGAAGGGATTTACCTTTTTGAGCACGGAGAACTGGGTTTCCTAGGTAGTTTAGCCAATCATGTTCGTACAGAACGACATGGAGACTATACATACTTTAACCGTAATTTTCATGTAGAACCTACTAATATATGTGTGTTCGACTGTAAGTTTTGCGCTTACTCTCGCCTATTAAAACAACGTGATGAAGGGTGGGAACTTAGTGCAGACGACATCTTTAATAAGGTGAAAGAATACGATGGAAAACCGGTAACCGAAGTTCATATTGTTGGTGGAGTACATCCGAAAATGGGTTTAATGTACTTTGCAGAACTCATAAAGAGAATTAAAGAACATAGACCTGAGCTACATGTAAAAGCATTTACTGCTGTGGAGTTAGAGTATATGTGTAGAAAAGCAAAGGTTTCTTACGAAGAAGGCTTAACCATATTAAAAGACCACGGACAAGACTCTCTTCCTGGTGGAGGAGCAGAAATTTTTGACGAGGAATTAAGAGCTAAAATTTGCAATGACAAATGTACCTCTGCAGAATGGTTAG
>CAJWJW010000063.1 GCA_913041775.1 uncultured Flavobacteriales bacterium | reverse complement strand
CTTTGGGGTCGTATGCTTGAATTTTAGCTCCTAGCTTGGTGAGTTCGTTCACTACTACTATACTTGCTGCATCACGCATGTCATCGGTTTCGGGCTTAAAAGAAAGCCCCCATAAAGCGAAAGTCATTCCTGATAGATCTTCCCCAAATCGTTTTACGATTTTTTCTACGATTACTTTTTTCTGTCTTTTATTCACCCCGTCTACAGAGCCTAATAATTCTGGATGGTAACCATAGTCGCTAGCTGTTTTTATAAGTGCGTTTACATCCTTAGGGAAGCAAGAACCTCCATAGCCACAACCAGGATATATAAAGGAATAACCAATTCTTCTGTCCGATCCAATTCCTATTCGTACATTGTTTACATTGGCTCCAACGCGCTCGCATATATTAGCAATCTCGTTCATAAACGAGATTTTTGTTGCCAACATTGCATTCGCTGCATATTTAGTCATTTCTGCAGATCGTATGTCCATAGAGACAAAACGGTCGTTAGTGCGAAAAAAAGGGGCATACAATTGGCGCATTACCTCTAAGGCCTTCTCTTCGGAAGCTCCAATTACCACGCGATCGGGTTTCATGAAGTCTTCTACGGCAGCGCCCTCTTTTAGGAACTCCGGATTCGAAACTATATAGAACTCAGTATCGAGTCCTCTTTTGTCTAATTCAGTGTGAATAATGGCTTTAACCTTTTCGGCTGTTCCTACAGGAACGGTAGATTTATCTACCACTACTATTGGCTGTGTAATAGATTGACCAATTTCTTTGGCAACGCCCAACACATACTGTAGGTCTGCAGAACCGTCATCTCCCATAGGAGTTCCTACCGCAATAAAGGCAATCTCTGAACCTTGTATTGACTCATTAAGTGAGTTGCTAAAATTTAGGTTACCCGCTTTATAGTTTCGAAGAATCATTTCTTCTAGTCCTGGTTCGTATATCGGAATAATTCCCTCTTTGAGCTTATCAAGTTTTGCTACATCTATATCAACACAGACAACATCGTTACCCATTTCTGCGAAACATGTCCCTGTTACGAGGCCTACGTAGCCCGTTCCTATTACTGTTATTTTCATAATTTGTAAAGTTTGAATTCGTCTTTACTGCCTTCTTGTACTTCTGATTTATCTACCAGAGTAGAACGTCTGCAAGTGTGAAAACTATATTAATTCCAGCGCTTCGCATGGTAAGTCCCATTTAAAAAATGAAGAAAACCATCATAACTGCACTAAACACTTGTAAATAAATAGATTAAACTATATTCAGTCGATGTATTTACACAGGCTAAAGTACATTTTTATCTACAACTAAAACAGGAAAATAAAACAGTAGTGAAATCACGTATTTATACAGTAAAAAACCAATTGAGATGAGGGAGGCTGAAATTAAAATTAGTCTTAATGTCTATTAAAATATGGCTTGGAAATACTATTGAGTCTTAGCTGGATGTAGCACTTAATAATTCTATTTATTTAGGCGCATATTCTTAGGTCTAATAGGTCAATTAACCTATTAAATAATACCGTACTTTTGCACTATGCAAAACACATATTCTTTATTGATCAGTAAGCTAAGAGCTTTTACACAGAAATACTACCAAAACCTTTTACTAAGAGGAGTAATAGTAAGTTTTAGTGTAGTAGCAATTGGGTTTATCTTATTTGCTCTACTAGAACACTATGGTAGATTTGGAGTAATTACACGCACAATTTTATTTTGGGGCTTTACGATAATTTCTAGCTGTGTTTTAGTTGGCTGGATTCTTATTCCAATCCTTAAACTTATAAAACTAGGTAAAAGACTAAGCGAGGAAGATGCGGCAAAAATTATAGGAAAACACTTCCCCGAGGTAGCCGATAAACTCTTAAATGTAATTCAACTTAAGCAACAAAACAAAGGAAATTTAAGCTTGCTAGAGGCTAGTATTAACCAAAAAGCACTTCATTTAAAACCTATTCCTTTTGTTAGTGCCGTTAATTTTTTGGAGAACAAGCGCTATCTGAAATACGCTCTTATTCCTGTTTTTATTTTTGGAGGACTATTATTAGCAGATAGCGTGGAGGTTATTACAGAAAGCTCTGCGCGTATTG
The DNA here is from genome assembly GCA_913041775.1 of uncultured Flavobacteriales bacterium. Classification (GTDB taxonomy): domain Bacteria; phylum Bacteroidota; class Bacteroidia; order Flavobacteriales; family UBA7430; genus UBA6772. The sequence continues at coordinate 5,466 of CAJWJW010000063.1, read as the reverse complement.
TTGACTATAAAACAGAGTATATCCCACCAGCACCTTTTGAGTTTGTATTACAGAGTACTAAACTCGAATGTATACAACATCAGAATTATAAAATAAGTTTAAAATTACAAGGAGAACTTATACCGAGTAAGGCTTATATAGAGCTAAACGGCTTGCATATAAAAATGAAAAAGCTAACCAATCATCAATTTGAGTATACTTTTACTACAATTCAAAACACTAAAGACTTTAAATTTAATGCCGGCGGCCTATACTCAAAAAACTACCAACTCATGGTTCTGGCTGCTCCTAGCCTAGTAAACTTTAACTTGGCATTAGACTATCCACGATACACTCAGAAAAAAGATGTTGTACTAGAAAATATAGGAGAGGTATTGATTCCTGAAGGAACAAAAGCTAGCTGGGAATTTTCTACCGAAAACACGGATGATTTTAGCATTTTGTGGGGCGAAGAACAGATAGCTGCTATACCCAGTAATGAAAATACATTTAGTATTACTAAAACAGCAAGAAATACCACAAGCTATACATTACTACCATCTAACAGATTTGTGAATACAATAGACTCTGTAAAGTATTTATTCAAAGTTATAAAAGATGGCTTTCCTATAGTAGATGCTACCGAAGTTATAGATTCTACGCTATTAAGAATCCGGTATTTTAAAGGTGAGATAAAAGACGACTATGCTTTCACTAAGCTTCAATTTATAGTAAAAAACACAAACAATAACTGGGACAGCATAGTACCCATTGCGTTTAACAAAAACGTAAGTACCGATAATTTCTTTTTTGTTTTCGACATGAGTTCTATGGAACTTAAAGAAGAGGATGCCTTAGAGTACTATTTTGAAGTATTCGATAATGACGGTATCAATGGAGCAAAAAAGAGTCAGAGTAGGAACTTTGAATTTAAAGCGCCTACGAAAGAGGAATTGCAAACACAAGAAGCTGAGAAAACGGATGAACTAAAAAAAACCTTAGCCGAAAATGTGCTGCTTGCCAAAGAGTTGCAAGAAGAATTTGAGGAGTTAAGAAGGAAGCTAATAGACAAAGAAGAGCTCAACTGGGAAGATAAGCAGCAAGTAAATAAGGTGCTGGAGAAACAAAAGCAACTCGAAAAAAACATTGATGAAATCGCAAAGAAAAACAAGGATAAAAATGCGGTCAAGAATGAGTTCTCAAAACAAGATAAACGCATATTAGACAAGCAAAAACAGCTGGAAGAGTTAATGGAAGAGCTGATGACGGATGAAATGCGGGCACTTATTGATGAGATGGAGAAACTCATGGATGAGATGAAGACAGATGAGTGGATGGAGAAACTCGAGGAACTACAAACGAACAACGAAGACTTAGAAAAAGAACTCGATCGCAATTTAGAGATGCTTAAAAAGCTTGAATTTGAACAGGCACTCGAAGAAAATTTAGACGAGCTAAAAGAATTAAAAGAAAAACAAGAAGCGCTTAAAAAAGCAAACGAAGAGAAATCTAAACCGCAAGAAGCAATTACTCAAGAGCAAGAAAAACTCAACGAAGAATTTAAAAAGTTATCTGATAAACTAGATGATCTTCAGAAAAAAAATGAGGATTTAGAGAAGCAAGAAAACTTAGAAGACACGAAAGAACTGCAAAAATCTATTGAAGAGGAAATGCAGAAAAGTAAGGAGAATTCTGAAAATAAAAAACGCAAGAAAACCTCAAAGTCTCAGCAAGAAACCATGGACAAAATGGAAGACTTACAAGAGAAACTAGAACAAGCTCAACAACAAGCAAGTGAAAGTGGTCCTGCAGAGGATATGGAAGCCTTGCGGCAGATACTCGAAAACCTTGTAGACCTTTCTATAGGGGAAGAAGTATTACTCAGTAGTCTAGCAAAAACAAACAAAAATGATCCGGATTATGTGCGGATAATTCATTGGCAAAACAAACTAAGCGATGACTCTAAAGTTCTCGAAGATTCCCTTTATGCCTTAAGTAAAAGACAGGTGCAAATTAAAGCGACCATTAACCGAGAGATGAGTGCGATTACAAACAACTTCGCAAAATCTTTGGAGAATATGGCCGAGAGAGAGACCGATAAAGCGCTTAATGAACAACAGTTAATAATGACTTCTTCAAACAACTTAGCCTTGTTGTTAAGTGACGTATTACAAGCAATGCAAGAAGATTTAGCTAAAAAGACTCCAGGAGAGCAGCAGTGCAACAAACCTGGTTCGGGAAACCCAAAGCCTGGTGATTTAAAGAAGATGCAGAAGCAACTGAAAGAGCAGCTGGAGAAAATGAAAAAAGGCAAGGGAGGGAAAGACGGAAAAAAACCGAAACCCAAACCCGGACAAGCTAAAGAACTTGCAAAAATGATGGGTAGACAGGAGATGATTCGTCAGCAATTACAAAAAATGGCGGACAAAATTGAAGAGTCAGAAAATGGAAATGCCGAAGGTCTACATAAAGCTATAGACCAAATGGAACAAACGGAAGAGGATATTGCAAATGACAATATTACACAAGAAACTTTGAACCGACAAAATCAAATTATCGAGCATCTTTTAAAAGCTGAGACGGCAGAACAGGAAAGAGATAAAGAAGAAAAAAGAGAAGCCAAAGAAGCGCAGCAATTACCACATCAAGTACAAGAGTTATTAGAAGAATACAAGCGAAACAAAATTAAACAAGCAGAATTACTGAAGACTATTCCACCAAAGCTTAAACCTTACTATAAGGAAAAGGTAAAAGAATATTTTCAAAACATTGAGCAAAACTGATGCAAGAAACACAAATTGAATTTCATTCGGAAGGAGACTTTATTCTAGAAAATAAAGTAGAAATTATACAATGGTTTGAGGCAACTGCCAAGGCAGAAGGGAAACATATTGGAGCATTAAATTATATTTTTTGCGACGATGAATACCTTATCAAAATCAATATTGAATTCCTTAACCACAACACCTATACAGACATAATAACATTTGACTATTGTGTAGGTAATGAGCTGATAAGTGACATCTATATTAGCACAGAGAGAGTAGCAGAAAACGCGAAAGAATTTAACGAAACCTTTGAAGGAGAACTCAATAGAGTACTCATACACGGGCTACTACACCTTTGTGGGTACAAAGACAAGACGGAGGAAGACGCTACATTGATGCGATCCAAAGAGAATTATTACCTATCTTTACGCGCTTAAATAATTGATATTCAGAACACTAAAGAAGTTTTACTTCTTTGATTTTCAGTAACTTAAAATGTTCCACGTGGAACCCGAACTATGTTTCAAGGAGAATACGATGTAATTGTAGTAGGTGCAGGTCACGCAGGATCTGAAGCTGCTGCTGCTGCTGCGAATCTAGGCGCCAAAACCCTTTTGGTAACTATGAGCATGGACACAATAGCCCAAATGTCGTGCAACCCTGCTATGGGTGGTGTGGCAAAAGGACAAATCGTACGAGAAATAGATGCTCTAGGAGGTTACTCAGCAAAAGTTACAGACGAAACTATGATTCAGTTTAAAATGCTGAACAACTCTAAAGGCCCCGCAATGTGGAGTCCGAGAGCACAGTCTGATAGAATGTTGTTTGCCAGAAAATGGAGAATGGTTTTGGAAGGAATAAAGAACCTCGACTTTTGGCAAGAAATGGTAAGTGGCCTACTTATTAAAGACGGCAAGATTAAGGGCATAAGAACAAGTTTAGGAATAGAGATAAAAGCGAAAAATGTAATCCTTACCAATGGAACCTTCCTTAATGGATTGATTCATATTGGAGATAAAAGTTTTGGTGGTGGTAGAGCTGCAGAAAGAGCTTCTACTGGAATAACAGCAGAACTAGAAGCAGTTGGGTTTGAGTCTGGAAGAATGAAGACTGGAACGCCACCAAGAGTTGATGGTAGAAGCTTAGATTACTCTAAAATGGAAGAGCAACCTGGAGACGAAAGGATTGTTGGATTCTCCTATATGCCAACAAATAAACCAACAAAGCAAAGATCTTGCTATATAACATACACCTCAATTGAGGTGCACGAAATACTTAAAACGGGATTTGAAAAATCTCCAATGTTTCAAGGGAGAATACAAGGTATAGGACCCAGATACTGTCCGTCTATTGAAGATAAAATTACTCGATTTGCAGACAAAGATAGGCATCAAATTTTTGTTGAACCTGAAGGATGGGATACTTGCGAAATCTATGTAAATGGATTCTCAACATCATTACCAGAAGATGTTCAAATACAAGCATTACAAAAAGTGCCAGGCTTTGAAAACGCAAAAATGTTTAGACCTGGATACGCAATAGAATACGACTACTTCCCTCCTACGCAATTAAAACATACACTAGAAACAAAACTAGTAGAAGGACTGTATTTTGCAGGACAAATAAATGGGACTACCGGATACGAAGAAGCGGCCTGCCAAGGATTAATGGCTGGAGTAAATGCCTGCCTTAGAAGTCAAGGAAAAGAACCTTTTATACTTAGCAGATCGGAAGCATACATAGGCGTTTTAATTGACGACCTAATCACAAAAGGAACAGATGAGCCTTATAGAATGTTTACGTCTAGAGCAGAATACAGAATACTTCTTAGGCAAGACAACGCAGATATAAGACTTACAAAGAAAGGCTATGAACTTGGATTGGCATCAAAAGAAAGGTACGACAGACTTACAGTAAAACTAGCCTACATAGAACGCTTAAAAAACTTTTTTGCTACTACATCAGCTATCCCAAGTGAAATAAATCCTATTCTAGAATCGCTTAACTCTACGGCAATTCCACAAAAAACAAAGCTTACAAAAATTATGTCTCGCCCTCAAGTAAGCTTCGAAAACTTAGAACAAACAGAAGCTATTCAAAACTTTTTAGCAGAATTTGGAAAAGACGAAGAGGCAATAGAACAAGTGTTTATCCAGATTAAATACAGTGGCTATATAGAACGCGAAAAAGACAATGCTGCAAAAATCACTAGACTAGAGAACATTCAAATTCCAGATGATTTTGAGTATGAAAAACTAGCTTCACTATCTAATGAAGCAAAACAAAAACTAAGAGCTATACTACCAAAAACGATCGCGCATGCAGGTCGTATATCTGGAGTATCTCCATCGGACATCTCCGTTCTCTTAGTTTATATGGGAAGGTAAGATGACGTAATAATTATTCAATAAGTAGTAAATGTTCCACGTGAAACATTTAGAAATGAATCTAAACGAATAATTATATCAAAAATAGATTTTAAGCAGCTTTAAGCGACCATCGACTAGATAAGGTGCTAGAACATCGAAATATTTAAACCGCGAATACCACGACAACTGAGGCGCTTGGAAGTAATTAAGTAAATATTACCGTCAAGTTGCTGACCTTCATGCAGTTATATTTAAAACAAAAAAAGCGGGTAGAAAATCTACTCGCTTTTTGAAATGTGACCCCGAAGGGATTCGAACCCCCAACCGTCAGAGCCGAAATCTGATATTCT
>CAJWJW010000062.1 GCA_913041775.1 uncultured Flavobacteriales bacterium | reverse complement strand
AATACGCTGTTTTTACTTTTGTCTTAGCCATTTATTTCTGTGTAATTTTTGCAATTAATTTAGAACTCGAATACCCTTCTACAAATGGAATGGTTTTAACCTCACCACCTTTAGCCAATACGATTTCATGACCAACGATTCCCTCTAAAGTATAATCGCCTCCTTTTACCAAAACATCAGGCTGTACCCATCTAATTAAGTCGATTGGAGTTTCTTCATCAAAGAAAATCACGGCATCTACAAACTGCATTGCAGCCAGAATTGTTGCTCTACTTTTTTGATCTTTTACAGGCCTGGAAGGTCCTTTAATACGGGAAACAGATGCATCGGTATTTAAGCCAATAATAAGCTTATGGCCTAAATCTCTGGCTTTAGCTAAATAGTCTACATGACCTAAATGTAAAAGGTCGAAGCAGCCGTTGGTAAAAACAATTTTTTGATTGTCGCTACGCCATTCTGTAATTTGTAGTGCTAAAGAAGAAGTGTTGTAAACCTTAGACTGAAGGGTTTTCCATTGATTCATTATGAGCGGCTTTTCTTTTAGCGAAAGATAAAACAATTGCTGCAATAATTCCAGTGAGGATAATCATAATTGTTTGCGCAGAGTGAATCAATACAGCAAGTGTAGCACCAGTAGTTTCTGTTAGCCCTATACTAAGGATCCCTAGAGTTACTGCTGCATGGTATGGGCCTAAACCTCCTTGTACAGGAACAATCATTCCTAAACCACCAATTACGGTTATGTATAAGCCGTCGGCAAGGGTAAGGTGGATCGTTTCGGGAATACTAAAGAAACAGATATAAGTCATGAGTAAATACATGATCCATATTAACATAGTATACACCGCAAACAAGCCTTTTCGCTTCATGTGAAAAGCAGTTTGAAACCCCTCCTTTACTCCTTGAGCCAAACTTATAATTTTTTGGTATAAGCTAGATTTCTGAAGCTGTTCTCTGAAAATATAAATCGCTACAGGTACAGCTATCATACATGCTAAAAAAACAAGTTTACCTGTGCTTATTTCTCCTGATGGAGCACCACTAAAAACAGTTCCAAAAAAGGAAGTGAGTGCTTTAAATTTTAAAAGAAAGCTCAAACAAATACAAGTAAGTAATAAAACCATGTCTATGGTTCGTTCTAATAAAATAGTACCAAAAAGTTTATTTACAGGTATTCCGGTAACCTTATAAAGACTCGTGCAACGTACTACTTCTCCTGCTCTAGGAAAAATAAGGTTGGCGAAATAACCAGCCGCAATAGCTTGTGTAGCGTTATTAGCAGTGGTTTTATAATTCATAGCCTCCAAGAGGAGCAACCATCTTAAACCTCTAAAAAGATAGGCTGCATAGCCAAAAACCATAGAGAACACTAACCACTTATACTCTGCATTTTGTATGTCTGCGAGCATTTTTTCGAGATCCTTATCTTTAAATACCGCATATAATATAGCGACACCAATTCCTAAAAAGAAAAGATACTTGAGTGCAGAAAGCAGCTTGGCTTTCATTTAATTTAGGGTATTTGTTTCCTCGTTCGGGAAAATAAGGGTCGGTTTAAAAAGCTTCGCTTCTTCAAAAGGTATACTAGCGTAGGTAATAATGATAACGATATCGCCTAGTTGAACTCTACGCGCCGCAGGACCATTCATACAAATCTCGCCTTTTCCTCTAACTCCTTTAATAGCGTAAGTATCTAATCTTTCGCCATTATTTATGTTCACAATTTGCACCTTTTCGCCTTCAATGATGTTTGAAGCGTCCATCAAATCTTCATCGATGGTGATACTTCCGATATAATTTAAATCGGCTTGAGTAATTTTTACTCGGTGAATCTTAGATTTTACTACCTCTATATGCATTGGGCGAAATTAGTCATTTTAATTAATTTTCAACAAGATGTTATCGATTAAACGAACCTCGCCTACAAAGACAGCAATACAAGCAATATGCACATCGCAATCGTTCCATTTATCGCTCGCTATTAAGGTGTTTGGGTTGGCTATTTCAAAATACTCTAGCTGTAAATCTTCATCAGTTAAGAAGGCGAAATTTAGCCATTTTTTTACAGCGACTATAGAATGAGAAGATTTCATTTCAGAAATGGCACGGAGTCTTTCGAATATACGAGACGCAGCGACTAACTGCACCTTATTTAAGCGCATATTTCGGGAGCTCATTGCCAAACCACTGGATTCTCTTACCGTACTACAAGGCACTACTTCTACAGGAAAACCAGCTTGTTTAACCATAGATTGTATAATGGCTAATTGTTGAAAATCTTTTTCTCCAAAATAGGCTTTTTGAGGTTTTATAAGTTGAAAAAACCTTGAAATTACCATGGCAACACCCTTAAAATGTCCGGGCCTATTAGTGCCTTCCATCTCCTTATCTAGTGAGCCAAAACTGAAGTCTTTTGGTATAAAGTCTGGTGGATAAACAAGCTCTTTGCTTGGAGTAAAAACATAGTCACAACCAACGCTCTCTAAGGCTTCTAAATCTTTTTCCAAAGGGTTGGGATACTTATCTAAATCTGCAGGATTATTAAATTGCGTAGGATTTACAAAAATTGAACAAATAGACACATCGTTCTGCTCGATAGATTTTTTAACCAACTCCAAGTGCCCCTTGTGAAGAGCGCCCATAGTTGGAACAAAGCCTAAGCTAGTGTTAGCATGCTTACTCAGTATTTGAGTTAGCTCGTTTAGAGTAGAAGCAATTCTCATTTGCCTTTATATTCAGTAAAATGTGGCGTCAAAGCTAAGTAAAAACTTAATAAATTGAAGAAAATTTTGTATTTTCGGTCTCTTATTTCAAGAATAAAGAAACTAGCATTATGGCTAAGAAAAGAATATTATACGTTTCCCAGGAAATTACTCCGTATTTACCTGCAAATGACCTATCTAAAACAGCGAGGTTTTTGCCTCAAGTAATGAATGAATCGGGCATTGAAGTCCGATTGTTTATGCCACGTTTTGGATGTATAAATGAAAGAAGACATCAATTACACGAAGTAATTCGCCTTTCGGGGATGAATTTGATTGTAAATGACATTGATCAACCTTTAATTATCAAGGTAGCTTCTATTCCGCAAGCGAGAATGCAAGTTTACTTTATAGATAATGAAGAATACTTTAAGCGCAAGTTTACGACGGTAGATAAAAAAGAAAAATTCTATGATGACAACGACGAAAGAGCTTTATTTTTCTGTCGCGGCGTAATAGAGTCTGTAAAAAAACTAGGCTGGTCTCCAGATGTTATTCATTGTAATGGATGGATGGCAAGTTTCTTACCGATGTACTTAAAGAAATTCTACCACGACGATCCAATCTTCGAAAAAACAAAAGTAGTATTCTCTTTCTACAATCACTCTTTCGAAGGAACTCTTAACGAAGGTCTTGCAGCGAAAATGAAGTTCGATGGCTTTGATGAAGAAGATGTTGTAGGCTTTAATGCTGCAGACAGCAAGAAACTTATTGAAACTGCAATAAAATATTCTGATGCCGTTATTAAGGGTAGTTCGGAGCTTGATGCTGACTTAAACGATATGATCGAGTCTGCTAAATTGCCAACTTTAGAATTTGCCGATAGCGAATACAAAGAGCAATACAAGCCATTTTATGAAAGCTTATTTGAGGATTAATTTATGTTGAAGTCTATTTTTCGAATCACCACCCTTATCATTATAGTCTCTTTATTTTCAGCTTGTAAAAAAAACTGGAACGAGTTAGGTTCACAACTTATAGACCAAGGAGCCTTAATTATAATTTCTTTCGACACCTTAGAAATAAAAACAAGTATTCATATTGAAGACTCTTTGTCTAGTCTAAATACTGCGACTTCTTATTTAGGTTCTATTTACGAAACTGACTTTGGACTAAGTAATGCCTCAATTTATAGTGAGTTTAGAATCCCTTCATCGGAAGTTGTTTTTGGAGAGGATGCGATTGCTGATTCTATGATTTTGAGTCTAAAAATTAACAGTTACTTCGGCGACACTAGGTCTACATTAAATATTAATGTACACGAGATGTTAGAGCAAATATCTACCTCTGAAACGGACAGCTTAGGCGAAGAGAGTACCATTACTTTTTACTCGAGTCAAGATTTCGAAATAGACAATATTAGTTTAGCTACAGTTACTTACACAGGAGAGCCAACAAGTAATACCTCTATAAATATAGCACTCACAAATGATTTAGCACAATCGTTTTTAGATGCAAGCTCTGAGAATTTTATAGACAATACTGCTTTTCAAGAATTCTTTAAAGGTCTATATATTACATGTGAACAAATAGGAGACGGTGGCGTATTATACGAATTGGACCTACTTAACGAATTAAGTAAAATCTCTTTGCACTACCATAATTCAGTGTCAGACTCCTTAATCTACGACTTTCAAATTAATAGTAATGCCGATAAAATGACGAGATGGTCACACGACTACTCCTCTACTAATATAGAAGCGTTACTAGAAGAAGAAAGTATTGATATAGGATATATTCAGGGTGGAGCTGGACTAAGAACTTACCTTACCCTTCCCTCACTAGCTAGCTTAAAAGATTCTAATTACGTAATTCATAAAGCAGAATTAAGCATTCCGTATTTCTTTTCGGAAAATGATAGCTTATTTTCAATTCCCAACAAACTAGGTTTAGCTGCAGTAAATAGCGAAGGTAAACTGGAACTATTAACAGAAGATCAAAATGTACAGGGTGCTAGCTATTTTGATGGCAATGCGAATGAGTTAGATCAAACTTATACGTTTAATATAGCGCGTTATATACATAAAGTTATCGCAGAAGGATACACTAACAAATTAGCTTTGTATCTACCCACATCTGTTTTAAACCCAGAAAGAGTATTGCTCTCTAATGGTACAGAAAACTCAATTAGCCTTAAGTTATTAGTCTCTGAACAGTAGTACATATATTACAATTCAATAAAATTACTTAAACAAATTAATTATGTGTGGTATAGTAGGATACTTGGGCCCTAAAGAAGCTTACCCTATATTAGTAAAAGGGTTAAAACGCTTGGAGTACCGGGGTTACGACAGCGCTGGAGTAGCTTTGCTTAATGGAAATGGAATAGAAATTTTCAAAAAGAAAGGAAAGGTTGTTAAGATGGAAGGTCTAATACCTGAGCAGACACCAAAAGCAAAACTAGGAATTGGCCATACTAGATGGGCCACACACGGAATTCCGAGCGACGAAAATTCACATCCACATTATTCTCAATCAAAAAAAATTGCCATTATTCACAATGGTATTATCGAGAATTACGCCTCAATAAAAGAACGCTTACAAAAAAGAGGCTTCAACTTTAAGAGTGATACAGATACAGAGGTTTTAGTAAACCTTATTGAAGATATCTTGATTAGCGAAAGTGTAGACCTCGCAGAAGCTGTAAGAATAGCATTAAACCAAGTTGTAGGTGCCTACGCTATCGCAGTGATAGAAGAAGGGAATCACGATCAAATTGTAGTAGCTAAAAAGGGAAGCCCATTAGTAATTGGTCTTGGCGAAGGCGAATACTACATCGCTTCGGATGCTACACCATTTATAGAATACACAAAACAAGCTGTATACTTAGAAGAACAAGAAATGGCTGTGCTGTCTCTTACTAATGGAATAGAGCTAAAGAGTATTACCAACGAAATTAAAACGCCCTATATTCAGGAATTAGAATTAGAGCTAGAGTCTATAGAAAAAGGTGGTTACGATCACTTTATGCTAAAAGAAATAAACGAGCAACCAAAATCGATATTTGACACCCTTAGAGGGCGATTATTAGTTGAGGAAGGAACGATACAACTGGGTGGATTTAATGAGTTTGAAAATAAATTCCTTAACGCCGACCGTATTATAATAGTTGCTTGCGGTACCTCATGGCATGCTGGTTTAGTTGCCGAATATCTTATTGAAGACTTAGCTCGTATTCCTGTAGAAGTTGAGTATGCATCGGAGTTTAGGTACCGAAATCCTATTATTACAGAGCGCGATATAGTAATTGCTGTTTCTCAATCTGGTGAAACTGCAGATACACTTTCCGCTATAAAATTAGCGAAAGAAAAAGGAGCAACCATATTTGGGGTTTGTAACGTAGTTGGTTCTAGTATTGCTAGAGAGGCAGATGCTGGAGCGTACACACATGCAGGTCCGGAAATTGGAGTTGCATCCACTAAAGCATTTACAGCGCAAGTAACTATATTTACACTCATAGCACTAACATTAGCTCGGAAAAAAGGTTCTATTACAGAGTCAAAATTCCGACAGTTAATTAATGAGTTAGATGCTATGCCAGATAAAGTTGCTGAAACTTTAAAGGTAGATGCTCAGGCAAAATATATTGCTAGTATTTATAAAGACGTGCCCAACTGTTTGTTCTTAGGTAGAGGAATTAATTTCCCGGTAGCTCTAGAAGGAGCTTTAAAATTAAAGGAGATTTCTTATATCCACGCTGAAGGCTATCCTGCAGCAGAAATGAAACACGGTCCTATTGCTTTAATAGACGAAGAGATGCCAACTGTTGTAGTAGCAACAAAAACAGAACACTACGAAAAAGTAGTGAGTAATATACAAGAGATTAAAGCTAGAGAAGGGAAAATTATTGCGGTTGTAACCCAAGGAGATACCGTAATAAGTAAAATTGCTGATCATGTGATTGAAGTACCCGATGTAGACGAACGTTTAAGCCCACTGGTAACCACAATACCACTACAGCTTATATCCTATCATATTGCAGTAATGCGAGAGTGCGACATAGATCAACCTCGTAACCTAGCAAAGAGTGTTACAGTAGAATAAAACAAAAAAGGCTTCCAAATTGGAAGCCTTTTTTATGTAAATTTAAATTAAACCTTGAACGGCTGCTAGATAATATTCAACAACCATCAGTCTTTTGAGTTTTGTTCTCTACTCCATTTTCTGCAAAACATTTGAACTCTCCAATGGGTTTTCCATTACTAAAACCTACGGAGCTTTGTAATTGACCATTTATATACAAGAGCTCTTCTAAGGCGTTTTTTTGCCCTAACTTATAGTACTTTACTTTTTGTGAAACCGTTGTCGTAAAAGGAAATTAATAGCCCACTACTGTATCCCATAATAGAAAAGCGAGATCCGTCTTTTGTATAATAATTACAATTTCCGTTACGAAAACCATCCACATAAGCGATAGTAGATTTTACGTTACCATTAGAATAATAGTCTTGAATAATTTCTGTTTGAGCAAAAACAGAACTACTCATCATTAAAAATTCTGGCATTTATTTTTTCATACTATAAACTTACGAAAAAATAAATGCCAGAATTTTTAATGATGAATGAACAAGATGAAAAAGGGTAGAAAATTATTAGGCGTCGAGAAATTTTAGCCAGACAATAAATATGAATTGTAAACCTACTTTCCGTTAAACAGGGTCATAGTTTGTGACGCGCCAATAGAAACAAAGCTCTTAGCCATTTCTGCAGCAGTTCCTATGCGTTCATGTAATTGAGTTTTTTCTTCTGATGACCAGTTTCCTAAAACATAATCAACTTGTTTACCAGTAGAGAACTCGCTACCAA
>CAJWJW010000061.1 GCA_913041775.1 uncultured Flavobacteriales bacterium | reverse complement strand
ACCTGTTTTTTCAGCAATCTCAGCTACGATATCTGCTTTAGTCATTTTCTTTTATTCTTTAAAAAGCTATTTATAAATGTTTTCCCCTTAAATTTGGGGTGGCAAATATAGTTTTTTTCATTTCAATTTAAAAAGATATTAAACTTTATTTTAAGGCTCTAATAATCTCATTCACATAATATTAAGCGTGGAATTCTCAAGTCGCATACTACATTGGTATTACAAAAACCAACGAAACCTACCTTGGAGAGCTTCTAACGAAGCCTATAAGGTCTGGATTTCTGAAATTATCCTGCAACAAACGCGGGTGGCGCAAGGCATAAATTACTACACTAATTTTATAGCCACATTCCCGAGCATTAAAGATTTAGCTGAAGCTGAAGAACAAGAAGTACTAAAGGTTTGGCAAGGACTAGGCTACTATTCTAGAGCACGAAATATTCATTTTACTGCGAAACATATTCATTTCAATCTAAATGACACTTTCCCTAAAAACTATAAAGAACTGTTAAAACTCAAAGGTGTGGGTCCATACACTGCTGCAGCTATTAGCTCCATTTGCTATAAGGAAAAACAAGCTGCAGTAGATGGCAATGTTTACAGAGTACTAGCTAGGGTGTTCGAAATTAGCACCGCCATAAACAGCAGTAAAGGAATTAAAGAATTTCAACTTTTGGCAGACAGCTTAATTTGTAATGAAGAGCCGGGAGATTACAATCAAGGATTAATGGAGTTGGGAGCAACTGTATGTACTCCAAAGAATACAGGCTGCCACAACTGCCCACTACAATCTATTTGTATTGGGTTCAATAATAACAGACTTGATCAACTTCCAATAAAAGATAAAAAGACTAAAATCAGGAATAGGTATTTAAACTATTATTGCATCGAGTATAAAAATCAAATTATACTAAACAAAAGAGAACGCAAAGGGATTTGGCAAAACCTTTACGACTTCCCATTAGAAGAAGCTGACAAGCAAAATGATCAACTTTCTGAACCTGATAGCTACTATCTAAATAAATTGATTGGATCTACTAAATTTAATGTCATTAAGAACAACTCTTACAAGCATAAATTAAGTCATCAACACTTACATATAAATATACAACACGTAAAAACGGACTATTTAGACGAAAAGAACAAACCGTTTTTAGTTCGAATAGATAAGTTATCTAAATACCCTGTACCTAAACCTATAGAAGCCTTTTTAGAAGAACTGAATAGGTGCTAAATACTTGATAATTAGCTTAAATTTTAGTAAGTTTGATACATTACAAAATGTAAATTAATTATATATAATTTATTAACTTAATTCATTATTATTATTATTATGGGAGCTTCATTAAACAAAGTTATTTTAATGGGAAACCTGGGTAAAGACCCAGAAACCAGAACGCTAGAAAGCGGTGCAGTAATGTGTCGTTTATCTATTGCTACCAGAGAAACGTACAAGAACCGTAAAAGTGGAGAACGAACAAGTCATACCGAATGGCATAACATCATCTTATGGAAAGGCTTGGCAGAAATTGCTGATAAGTACTTACACAAAGGAGATAAAGTACTGATTGAAGGAAAGATTAGAACCCGTTCTTGGGTTGAAAAGGAAAGCGGACAAACTAGTTACAGTACCGAAATTTTAGCAGACCAAATGCAGATGATGGGTAATAACAAAAAAGAAGACAAGCCCGCAATCAAAAATGCAGCTAATGAGCCCAATTTAGATTCCTTCGTAGAAGAATCACCATCACAAGGGGAAACAAACCTTCCTTTTTAAGTTTAACTAAAACTAAAAACTTTGGATCCTGAACCCATTGTTACCTTATCAATTTTAAAACCAATAGAGACCGATTCGATTATCTCTATTTTGATTTTACTTGGATTACTAGCTACTTCAGCATTAATTTCTGGTGCTGAAGTAGCATTTTTCGCTCTTAAACCGACAGATCTAGAAAGGCTTAGCAAACAAAAGTCAAGAAGATCTAAACTTGTAGAGAGCTTTTTACAAAAACCTAAAGAATTACTTGCAACTATACTCATAGCGAATAACTTTATAAATGTCGGAATCATTACTCTTTCCAGTTATATATCAGCAACTATATTCAACTTCCACGAAATAGAATGGCTGGAGTTTATTGTTCAAGTAGTGATAATTACATTTTTACTACTACTTTTCGGAGAAGTACTACCTAAGGTTTATGCAAATAACAACGCAGCTTCTTTTGCTAAAAAAATGGCTTTACCATTATTATTTTTATCTAAAATACTAAAGCCAATAAGCTTACTCCTAGTTGCGAGTACAGGAATAATAGACAAAAGAGTTCAAAGTAAAGGGCACGATTTATCTGTTAACGACTTATCTAACGCGCTAGAGATAACGAGCTTAGAAAACGGAGACAAGGATGAGCAAAAAATACTGGAAGGAATAGTAAAATTTGGGAATACTGATGTAAAACAAATAATGCGTTCGCGCATAGATGTTACCTCACTTAGCGAAAAGACTTCTTATGATGAAGTTCTAGAAACTATAAGACAAACTGGCTTCTCACGTATACCGATTTATAGAGATTCTTTCGATAACATTAAAGGGGTGCTTTATATTAAAGACCTACTACCCTACTTAAAAGAAACTTCAGATTTCGAATGGACAACTCTTCTAAGAGAAGTGTTTTACGTGCCAGAGAATAAGAAGATTGATGATTTATTAAAAGAATTTCAAACGAAAAAAATTCACTTAGCCATTGTCGTAGATGAATATGGGGGGACTTCTGGAATTGTAAGCCTAGAAGATATTATTGAAGAAATTGTAGGAGATATAAGCGACGAGTTCGATGACGACGATTTGGTTTATTCTAAACTGGATGATACTAATTATGTGTTTGAAGGAAAAACAGCCTTAAATGATTTCTATAGAATACTAAATATTGACGGACAGAAATTTGAAGAAGCTAAAGGGGAGTCTGACAGCTTAGCAGGTTTTATACTCGAACTTACTGGAAACATCCCAGAAAAAAATACACAAATTAAATTCAATGAATACCTGTTCACTATTGAGTCAGTAAATAAAAGAAGAGTAACTCGGATTAAAACTACATTCACTCCCAATAAGAAGTCATACAATGAAGATTAAATACTTACTAATTCTTTCAATATTCTTACTGTCGGCGTGCACAGAAGACTACAGCCCAAAGCCTTTAGGTTACTTCCGGATAAATCTTCAAGAACACGAATACCAATTACTAGACAATACATGTGACTACAGATTTTTAAGTAACAAGCAAGCTGAATTTATAGAGGGGAAAGCAGACTGTTGGTATAATGTATACTATCCAGAACATGAAGCAACCTTGTATTTAACCTACAAAAAACTCAATAATAATCTTTCTACAATTATTGAAGAAAGTCATAAATTAGCCTACGATCATTCTGCTAAATCTGATGGTATAATTGAGACTGTTTTCAAAAATGAAGCAAACAAAGTATATGGAGTATTATATAATATACACGGTAATAGTGCTTCAAATTTGCAATTTTTTGCCACGGACAGTAGTAAACATTTCCTAAGAGGCTCTCTCTATTTTAACACCATTCCGAATGCCGATTCTTTACAACCTGTAAAAGAGTACCTCAAAGAAGATCTACAAATTCTGATGGAAAGTCTTAAGTGGTCTTAAGTTTCCGCAGTTGAAAATACAATGCTGTGTGTAAGGTAAATAGCACGCTAGCAGCAACCATATGTATAGGCTGCATTAAAGCCATCATGTCCATATAAGAAAGGACAATTCCAGAGAATACCTCAATAAAAATTATAGCTAATATATACTTGGGTAAAGTAAAACCTAAATTAAATTTGTAGTTTCTAAGAAATATTAAACCATTCACAATCACCAATATAATTGCGAAAGATCTATGAATTATAAAGGGATTCCCAACTAATTCGAGCCATAGATTTCTTTGTCCGAAATCTAAACTCTTCGAAACTACATCTACCAATTGACGAACTTGCGTACCCAATATTACCTGAGCAACGGTCGATATCAATGCAAAAACAACCATTTTAGATAGTCTATTATCGTAAGGCAACTTAGTACTTTTTGGGTCATTTGGTATTTCGGTAATTAAATACAACATTATGGCAACAATGAGTAAAGCCATAAGCATGTGAATAGTAATTTTAACGGGCAGTAAAACGGAATATACCACAATAGCACCTAACCAGCCTTGGAACGCCATCAGAAGGACGACCAGAGCACTTAAGTAAACAATTTTTCGAGCAGTTTGCCAATACCTAAAAGACATTAACAACATAATAAGAGTGAGTACTCCAGAAATTGCACCAATCAACCTATTCACGTATTCCGTCCAAGTATGAGCAGGATTAAAAGCAGCATAATCATGTTTTGTGTATAATGTCCAGTTTGATGAATTATAACTTTCTGTACTCACAAAACTTAAAGTGGCAGACCATAGTTTTTCTTGGTAAATGATCATTTGCCCTTGCACAAAAGTCCCGCCTGGCTGCCACTCAATTTGTGCAACAGAAGTTGGAGGGATAACTAAACCAAAACATTTAGGCCAATCCGGACACCCCATACCAGAGCCTGTCATTCGAACCACAGATCCAGCAACAATAATTAAAAAAATACTTACTAAGGTGAGTTTGGCAAAAGACTTAAATGACATAATTATCAAATTTATTTCAGCAAAGATACTAAGCACAATTTAAATAGAAGTTAATTTACAGTATACTCTAAAAAAAAGCCCCACCCGATAGGATAGAGCTTTAATAATCAAATTAGAAAACTGCTTACTTAGCACAACAAGGCTTTGCACAATCAGTTCCACATTTTTTTTCATCGGCTTTAGCACAACAAGGCTTAGAGCAGTCTGTACCACATGATTTTTTAGAAGATTCGCATTTTGCTTTTTCTTCAGCAGAACAGGCTTTTTTATCTGAAGCACAACAAGCTTTCTTCGACTTATCACAACAAGGTTTAGCACACTCAGTACCGCATTTATTAGCTCCTACTAAAGAAGCCTTAAACGATCCATTTCTGTAATTGTTTACGAAATCTACAATAGAAGACTCAGAAGTAAGAGACTCATTATAAGTTAATGTAGCATTGGCAGCTTCAAAATCTACTTTGGCAGCTTCTACACCTTCAATATTATTTAACTCAACTTCTATTGCAAGAGCACAACCCATAGCACAGGTCATCCCTTCAATATTCATTGACATTTTGGCGTTTTCTACTACCTCTTGGCTTACTGCTTTAGATTGAGCTGTAGTTTCTGAGCACGAAGCAAGAGAAAATACAACTGTTAAAAGAGCGAAACTAAATTTCATCAATTTATTCATCCGTTTGTTTTTTAATGATTAGTCCTGCAAATGTACAAAATCTGATTAATAACCCAGGTAAATAAGTACCTTTGACGGCATTATTAACAGGAGCTTAACCAAATTTAACTATGTTAAAAAAGATAGATACCCCCCTAGGACACTGGATATTGCTCGTGTCATTATCTATAGTATGGGGGAGCTCTTTTATTTTAATAAAAAGAGGATTAGACACTTTTAGCTTCGAACAAGTAGCTTCATTGCGACTCTTTATAGCCTTTGTATTTTTAACCTTTTTAGGTAGAAAGCACTATAAATCGGTGCCAAAGAACAAATTATGGCCTTTATTTCTTACTGGATTAATCGGTAACGGCTTACCTGCGTTTTTGTTTACCAAATCGCAAACATTTCTAGATTCTGGACTTGTGGGGATTTTAAATGTTCTTACCCCACTTTACACTCTTTTTATAGGTCTGTTTTTTTTCAAACTAAAAGTAAACCTCATAAACTACTTAGGTATAGCTATAGGTATGCTAGGTACTATATACTTACTATTTCCAGACATTCAAGCATTTAACGAGACTACACTCCTATATAGTTGTTATGTTTTATTGGCTACTGTATGTTATGGGTGGAGCACCAATATTATAAAAGCGAATTTACATGATTTAAACGCTGTGCAGATTACAACGGTAGCCTTCACTTTTATTGGGCCTTGGGCTGGTGTATATTTGTTCAGTACAGATTTTATCAAAATTATGCAAACGAATCCAACAGCTTGGGCTAGCTTGGGGTATATTTCAATTTTAGCGATTATTGGTACTGCCATTTCTGTAATCGTATTTAATAAATTAATCAAAATGACCGGCGCATTATTTGCAACTTCTTGTACCTATATAATCCCAATAGTGGCAATACTTTGGGGCTTACTAGACCAGGAACAAATAACTATGCACCACATAGGTGGGTTCTCAATAATCCTAGGAGGAGTTTACTTAGTAAATAAAAGAGCATAATCGTTTTGGGTAGTTCCAATAAATTATGTAATTTTGCAAACCAAATAAATATTTTTAATTAACCAAACATAGCAGATGTACGCAATTGTAGAGATAGCAGGGCATCAATACAAAGTTGAAAAAGATCAACGGATCTTTGTCAACCGTCTTGAAGGAGAAGAAGGATCGAAAATTACTTTCGATAGAGTTCTTTTAATTGAGGATGGTGGTAAAGTAGAAGTTGGCGCCCCAGCTATAAAAGGTGCAAAAGTCTCAGCCAAAATTGAGAGTCACCTAAAAGGAGACAAAGTAATTGTCTTCAAAAAGAAAAGAAGAAAAGGCTATACAGTGAAGAATGGTCACCGTCAGTATCTAACACAGATTACTATCGGAACTATCACTAAAAAGGCAGCAGCTAAAAAAGCAGCTCCTAAAGCTGAATCATCAGTAGCTTAATTAACTAACTAAAAAACTTTGAACCATGGCTCACAAAAAAGGTGTCGGTAGTTCCAAAAACGGTCGTGAATCAGAATCGAAACGACTAGGAATCAAAATTTTCGGTGGTCAATTAGCTATTGCTGGTAACATCATCGTAAGACAAAGAGGTACTAAACATTATCCAGGTGAAAATATGGGTATGGGAAAAGACCATACACTATTCGCTTTATGTGATGGTAGTATCCAATTCAAGAAAAAAAGAGATAATAGATCTTATGTAAGCGTTGTTCCCTTCGCTGAGTAATTTTTACTCTTAAATATAAAAAAAAAGGCTATTTCTCACGAAATAGCCTTTTTTTTGCTAGTAGCACAACTTACAATTTGCCGTTCTCTAGATGTCTTAGTGAATCTCTTTTTGTTTTCTTTTCAAAATTATTTTGCATAGCTTGCTCTAAATCTACACCCGTTTGATTGGCTATACAGGTTAGCACAAATAGAACATCAGCCAACTCATCCCCAAGATCCTTATTTTTGTCGGACTCTTTCTCGGACTGTTCACCAAATCGCCTGGACATAATACGAGCTACCTCCCCAACTTCTTCGCTAAGAATAGCCATATTAGTCAACTCACTAAAATAGCGAACTCCGTACTTCTTTATCCAACTATCTACTTTAGCTTGCAGTTCTTTTAATTCCATTATACTCTGTTTTTAGAATCTAATTGTATAGTTACTGGACCGTCGTTTACTAAACTCACTTGCATATCGGCACCAAAAACACCTGTGGCGATCGTTTTTTTTAAATGGGATTCTAAGCGACTAATAAATTCTTGATAAAGAGGAATAGCTACTTCTGGAGTAGCAGAATTTAAATAAGAAGGTCTATTCCCTTTTTTAGTACTTGCAAATAAAGTAAACTGACTAATCAACAGTAAGTCTCCATTTGTATCGATTAAGGAATGATTCATTTTCCCCAAATGATCGGAAAAAATTCGGAGGTTACAGATTTTATTGCACAACCAATCTATATCCTCAATAGTATCGATAGGACATACTCCAAGTAAAACAACTAAACCTTGTTTAATTTCTGCCCTAAG
>CAJWJW010000060.1 GCA_913041775.1 uncultured Flavobacteriales bacterium | reverse complement strand
GACAAGTAAGTAATACCGATAATTTGGTAATGATAGACGATAGTATTGTAAGAGGGACTACCTTAAAGAAAAGTATTCTTAAAATACTAGACCGCTTAAATCCTAAGAAGATAGTAGTGGTTTCTTCGGCACCTCAAATTCGATACCCAGATTGCTACGGTATAGATATGGCTAGAATGGGTGACTTTATTGCCTTTAGAGCTGCTATCGCTTTATTGAAAGATAGAGGGATGGAGTCTTTAATAGATGAAATTTACCAAAAGTGTAAAGCACAAATTGGACTTCCTAAAGAAGAGGTAGTAAATTATGTAAAGGGTATCTACGATCCATTTACTCCAGAAGAAATTTCTGCTAAATGTGTGGAACTTCTTAGACCAGATGATATTAATGCTGAAGTAGAAATAATCTTCCAAGGTATAGACGAGTTACATAAAGCTTGTCCTAACCATAAAGGAGATTGGTACTTTACAGGTAATTATCCTACACCAGGAGGAAACAAAGTAGTAAACAAAGCCTTTATGTATTACGTAGAAGGTAATCCTAATAGAGCATATTAAGCTGATGAAAAACCCTCCTGATAAGGAGGGTTTTTTGTATAATATCAACGAGAATTACCTAATATATCCTACTAGAACTAGAATCTATATCTATGAGAAAATACGGAATCCTTTTATTGCTTATTCTTCCTCTTTTTACTTTTGCACAAGATTGCTCTAAGGTTAATAAAAAAGCCGTTAAGCGACTTAAAATTGATGTTTCTACTCTTGCTAGTGATCAAATGGAAGGTCGTAAGCCTGGTACAACAGGAGAAATAAAGGCCAGAGATTATATTGTAGCACGAATGGAAGAAATCGGCTTGAGTCCGAAAGGAACAAATGGTTTTGTTCAAGATTTTTCATATTTCGAAACGGTTAAACAAAAACCAAATAAAACGAAGCTTTCTATAAACAACAAACTGATTAGGCTAAACCATGAGTTTTTTCCAATTAACTTATCTTCAAATGGAACCTTAACCGATATTCCTGTATTGGCTGCTTTATATGGAATACATCTGCCAGCAGAAGGGTATTCTGATTATGAAAGATTAGATTTAGAGGTAAATGGATATATAGTTCAGCTAGATATTTCCACTCCTAAAAACTTAGAATTTGAGGTGCCAGATTTATTAAGTCGTGCTATTGAAGCTAAAGATAGGGGAGCAGTAGCTCTATTATTGTATAGTTCTCAAAATGGAGTTGACTTGCCCATTTCAAATTTCAAACGAATAGAAAAAATAGGGATCCCTGTTGTGTTTTTAAAGCCATCGGCTTTTGCTAAAGTTCCTGTAGAATATTTAGAAAATGCGAGCTTATCGGTACTTCAGTATGAGGTTCCTGCAAAAGCACATAATGTTGTAGGGTTTTTGGATAATGGATCCGAAAATACTATTGCTATAATGGGACATTACGATCATTTGGGTTTTGGCGGTGAAGGATCTTTGTATAAAGGCCCTCGTAGAATTCACAATGGTGCAGATGATAATGCCAGCGGAACTGCTGCGGTTTTAGAGTTGGCTCATTACTTTGTAAATAATAAAGATACTGAGCAATATAATTACCTTTTTATTGCTTTCTCTGCTGAGGAAAAGGGTTTGTTAGGTTCTCAATATTTTGTAAACAATCCAACAATTCCTTTAAGTGAATTAAATTTCGCTTTGAATATGGACATGGTAGGTCGTATGGAAAAAGGCATGGATTTAACTATCGAAGGTACAGGTAGTGCCTTGAAATGGGAATCATACTTAAAAGAAATTGACTGCGATGCCTTTCCACTGAAATTAGAAAAACGAGAAGATGGGCCTTCCGATCATACTGCATTTTACAAAATGGGCGTGCCAGCATTGCATTTTTGGACTGGGAAACACAATGATTATCACAGGCCAAGTGATGATGTAGAAAAGATTAACTTTGAAGCGGAGTCACAAATCATCTCTTTTATAACCTCTTTTTTATTGAAGATGGACGATTTAGAAAAGGTTGAATTTCATTTGAGAAAAAAATAGATGAATACAGATAAAAAAATAGCTGTTATTGGTGGTGGAAGTTGGGCTACTGCGATTGTAAAAATATTGTCTAATAACGCTACCGAACTTTTTTGGTGGATGCGAAATGAAGATGCTGTACAGCATCTTAAGGAAACACAACACAACCCACGTTATCTTAGCGCTGTACGTATTAATACTGAAGTTGTAGAGGTAAGCAGCGATTTAAAAATGATATGTGCTAAGGCCGATGTAATTGTATTAGCTGTTCCTTCAGCTTTTTTACACAATACCTTAGCTGCTTTAGACTTAGATTTAAGTAAGAAAATATTCTTTTCGGCCGTAAAAGGAATCATTCCAGAATACAATCAAATTGTAGGCGAATATATACAAGAACACTATAAAGTACCTCTTAATAATATAGGGGTTATCACAGGCCCTTGTCATGCTGAAGAGGTGGCCTTAGAACGTCTTTCTTACCTAACCGTAGCTTGCGAAGATACTTCTGTAGCAGAATTTATGGCTGAAAAATTAAGGTGTAGATATATTAAGGCTACAATTTCCGACGATATTTATGGTACCGAGTATTCTGCAGTTCTTAAAAATGTGGTTGCTGTAGCAGCTGGTATAGCTCATGGTTTGGGATATGGCGATAATTTCCAATCGGTATTAATTTCCAATGCTATTAGAGAAATAAAACGTTTTGTAGATACCGTTCATCCTATAACTAGAGACATTAAAGACTCTGCCTATTTAGGTGATTTATTAGTAACAGCATATTCTAAGTTTAGTCGAAATAGAACCTTTGGTACTTATATTGGTAAGGGTTATTCTGTAAAGGCTGCTCAAATGGATATGAATATGGTAGCCGAGGGTTACTATGCTGTAAAATGTATTAAAGAGATAAATAAAGACTTTGGTGTTAGTATGCCTATTACCGATTCTGTTTATAGAATGGTGTACGAGAAAATGTCTCCTCGTTTAGAGTTTAAGTTACTTTCTGAAGTGTTGGATTAAAATTATTTATCAAATTTTTCATTACTAAAGAGGCTCTTTGTGGCTCTTTCTTGTGGAATAAATCTCAGAGTTCATAAATAGAAAATCTTATCTTTACGCTAATTATAGCTTTATGATACTCTTAAAAATACTTCAAGAAAGTTTTCGATTTGCGATTCAGGCACTGATAGGTAATAAGCTACGTACGCTTCTTTCTTTATTAGGAGTTACCATAGGTATATTTGCGATTATTTCTGTTTTTGCAGTGGTCGATTCTTTAGAAAGAAATATTCGTAGCAGTATAGAATCTCTAGGAGATAATGTTGTTTTTGTAAACAAATGGCCTTGGTCTAGGGGGGAGGATTATCCTTGGTGGAAATATTACCAACGCCCACTTCCAACTATTCAAGAGCTCAATAGTTTAGAGCAACGATTAGAAATGGCAGATGCTGTTACTTTTTTTGCAGTTGCGGGAAACAAAACTGCAAAATACAATTCTAACGATGTAGAAGGAATTGGTGTTGTAGCTGTTTCTCATGGCTACCAAGATGTGTACGGATTTGAGCTCACTTCTGGAAGGTATTTTTCAATTTTAGAATCTGCCACAGGAAAACCAGTTGCTATTATTGGAGATAATATTGCTCAATCGCTTTTTGAAGGAGAAAATCCAATCGGTAAAGTGATTAAATTTATGGGGCAAAGAGCTACTGTAATTGGAGTGTTCGAAAAAGCTGGTGATAGCATTATTGGTAGCAGCGACGATGATAATGTAGTAATTCCTGTAAAATTTGGAAGGAATTTTATTCGACTAAACAGCGAGTCTACAAACCCGATGTTTATGGTAAAAGCTAAGCAAGGGGTAAGTAACGAGCAATTAAAAGATGATTTAACAAGAGTAATGCGGTCAGTTAGACGACTATCTCCCAAGTCCGATGATAACTTCGCCTTAAACGAAACAAGCATTTTATCTAATGGGATTGATATGATATTTGGCGTTATTGATCTTGCAGGAATTATAATTGGTGGATTCTCCTTGTTAGTAGGTGGTTTTGGTATCGCCAATATTATGTTTGTTTCTGTAAAAGAAAGAACGAATATCATAGGAATACAGAAAGCTATAGGGGCGAAAAATCACTTTATTTTATTACAGTTTTTATTCGAGGCTATTTTATTGTGTTTAATAGGTGGGATTCTAGGAATTTCTCTCGTTTATGCTGGTACGCTCATAGCGGATTACTATATAGATTTCGATATAGTTTTGTCTGCAAACAATGTTATTACTGGCTTATGGGTTTCTGTTTTAATAGGAGTTATCTCAGGCGTGATTCCCGCGATAGCTGCTTCAAAATTAGATCCAGTTGAGGCCATTAGATCCGGAATCTAGAAGAATTAATTATCAAAATTTGATGATTAATTGATTTAAACTCATGGCTTATCGTTTTACAATTTTATACTTTCGTTCAAAATGTAATAAAAGCATAGCTCCAATAAATACAACGACAAAAGTGTTTGTATACTCACTCCAAGACACCAGTACCATTAATTCATAACATAGAAGTGCAATAGAGATTATAAAGCTAAGGATTGAAACTATCAGATATAGTTTCAATCTCATTTGATGTCTTAATTTCAACAGAGTGTTTTCAATTTAGATTCTATTACCTCATATACTTTAGTCAATTCTTGCTCTGTAATACAATATGGCGGTAGGATATAGATTACATTTCCTAAAGGTCTAAGCAATACTCCTTGGCTCAAAAAATATTCATACAACTGTTGTCTAATTGTACTTGCATAACCCGAAGAATCTGCTTTTAATTCAATGGCTATTATAGTCCCCGTTTGGCGAATATCTTTTATTATAGATAATGATTTTAGTCGCTCTGCAAAAGATTGGTGTCGTTGGGCTATATTCTTCATAGCTACTTGACATTCTTCTTTTTCTAGCAACTCTAAACTTCCTATCGCAGCAACACAACCAATTGGGTTTCCTGTAAATGAATGTCCGTGTAAGAATGCTTTCTGAATATCATCTCCTAAAAATGCATCGTATATACTGTTTGTACAAGTTGTTAAAGAGAGTGGAAGTGTTCCACCAGACAGCCCTTTAGACATGCAAATAAAATCGGGTTTTTCTTCTACTTGATTAACAGCAAATGTAGTTCCAGTTCTTCCGAAACCTGTCATTACCTCATCTGCAATACATAATACACCTGCCTCTTTACATACACGCATTAACTTATTTAGTGTTTCGGGCTTGTACATCCGCATTCCTGCAGCTCCCTGTACCAGAGGTTCAAATATGAAAGCGGCAACATCACCCTTCCCTAATTCTTCTTTTAGGCTTTTTATTGCAGCTTCTTCATCTTTAGGGAATGGGATAAGTGAACTTTCGAATAATAAATCGGAAAAGGGGGCAGAAAATATACTACGTGCCCCGGCAGACATAGCTCCAAAAGTTTCTCCGTGATAAGCACCGTCTAAGGCTACAAAACGGGTTTTACTTTCCCCTTTATTTTTCCAGTATTGAACACTCATTTTAAGTGCTATTTCTACAGCTGAGGAACCATCACCAGAGAAAAAGAACTTACCTTGATTGGAGGGTAAATGTTTCGATAATTTCTCGCAAAGTTCAACGGCTGGACTGTGTGTAAATCCAGCAAAAACTACGTGTTCTAATTGCAGCATTTGTGCATATACCTTTTCTGCTATATACCGATGACTATGTCCGTGTAGGTTAACCCACCATGAAGAAATAGCATCTATATAGGAGTTTCCTTTATCGTCTATAATCAGTGTACCTATTCCTTTTACTATCGGTAGTGCAGGTCCTGCCGTTTTCATTTGCGTAAACGGATGCCAGATATATTTTTGATCTTTTTCTACTAGTGTCATAGTTTTTAGCAATAGGCTGTATTGTTTTAATCTACAGCAATTTATTTTTTAATTCCTGCGCAATAGACTTAATCACTTCTTTGTTGAGTTCTTCTAATTCATCTATTCTACCAAGAATAGTAAGTCCAGTCATTTCTTGTATTATAGATTCTGTGTCCTTATTCTCTGTAGCGTTAAAGAGAATTCCTTTTATAGAGATGTTTCTATTTTTGAGTAGTTCAACACTCATTAAAGTATGATTTATACTTCCTAAATAATGACGTGATACAAGAATTACCTCACAATTTAATTGGGCAATTAAATCTAAAATAGTTTCTTTTCTATTTAGCGGGACTAATAATCCACCCGCTCCTTCTACCACTATATGATTTTGAGTATTTGGTAGTTTTATGTTTTGTATATTTATTTCTACACCATCTCGTTCTGCAGCTGCATGGGGCGACATTGGTTGGTTTAAGCGGTAGGCTTCGGTATGGAATACTGTTTTCGTATTTCCTACCAATGCTTTAACTTTTAGGGTATCGCTATTTTCTAAATCACCTGCCTGTATAGGTTTCCAATAGTCTGCCTCTAAAGCTTCTGTGATAATTGCTGCTCCTATAGACTTCCCTACATCTGTTCCTATACCTGTTATAAAGTATTTTTTCATTTGATTAATTCTTCTAAAATATCAACACATAGCTTTATTTCTTCTGTAGTATTAAAACTGTGAATACATATTCTAATTCTTTCTTTCCCTTCTTCTACGGTAGGGTGAAGTATGGCTCTACAATCTAATCCTTTTGCTTGTAATCCCGCTTCTACACTTTTAGCTTTATCTATTCCAGGTATTAAAATGCATTGTATAGGGCTTATGCTTTCTAGTAATCTACTTTTTAATTTTACAGAAAGTAACGATTTGAAATCGCTTATATTTTGGTGGAGTCTATTAATCTCTTCCGCACTTGTTAGTTTTGTATACGCTGCTTCTATACACTTTAAACTATGCGTGCCTAGTGCAGTCGAATAGATAAAGGAGCGCGAATAGTTAATCAGGTAGTTTCGTAGTGTCTCAGACCCTAAAATTACGGCACCATGACACCCCATTGCTTTTCCGTATGTATGCACTCGAGCGAATAATCTGTTTTGTACTTTTAAGTTCTGTGCCAAGCCTTCTCCATTATCTCCTAGTACACCTGTTGCATGTGCTTCGTCTAATATTATATGTGCATTGTATTTTTCACATAAAGTGATGATTTCCAATAAAGGTGTACAATCTCCATCCATAGAGTAAATAGATTCTACAGCTATAATAATAGAGCCCGTAGCTTGCTTTAATTTCCTTTCTAAGGAGTATAAGTTGTTGTGCTCAAAGGAAAAAGAACGCGCTTTAGAGAGTCGTATTCCATCTCTTATGCTTGCGTGGATGTATTGATCGTAAATAATAGTATCGCCCTTGTCTGCTATACACGAAAATAAACCAAGATTAGCATCGTATCCTGAATTACAAATTAAGGCAGTTTCTGAATCGTGGAACTTGGCAATTTTAATTTCAAGGTCTTCAAATTTACTAGAGTTACCACTTATAAGCCTAGACCCTGTAGCTCCAGAAGACCCTATTGGTTTTACGTTTATTGATTGTGAAAAACCTAAGTAATCATTCGAACAAAAATCTATTAAATTAGGAATGTTCTTTAAACTCCGAAAGCTGTTTTTTTCCTTCCGTTGATCTAATTTAAGTTGAATCTTTCCTTCTAAAGTTTTCGATTTTGACATAGCGTAAAGATAAAAATCTTAGACAAAAAAAAGAGTCCCTTTTGGGACTCTTTTTTTTGTGTCGTTTAAAGCTTAGTCAGCTAAAACGATGATTTTATTGTTTTGCATTTCAATAACGCCTCCGTGAATCGTAAAAGACTCCTTTTGACCATTATCTAGAGATACTATTATGTCACCAGCCGCTAATGTTGAAATAATCGGCGCGTGATCATTTAAGATCTCAAAGCTACCATTTGATCCAGGAAGTTCTATAGAAAGAACATCTCCAGAAAATAGTTGTGCGTCGGGTGTAATAATATCTACTAACATAGGAGTATATTAAGCTTTAGCTTCCGCTAAAATTTTAGCACCTTTTTCTATTGCTTCGTCAATATTACCTACAAGGTTAAAGGCAGCTTCTGGTAAGTGATCTAATTCACCGTCAAGAATCATATTGAATCCTTTAA
>CAJWJW010000059.1 GCA_913041775.1 uncultured Flavobacteriales bacterium | reverse complement strand
ATGAATAGAGTTAATATAAATAGTATTAGTGGTAGGATTTGGATGAATATTAAAATTAGAAATTGAATTTTCTTCTATTGCTAATGTTGACGATTTAACAACGAAGAATCCTTCCCTGTCACTTATCACAATGTTTCCGCTTTCAAAATAAGGATAAGTGCTCCATATGCCTTCATAACCAGCAAAATCATTTGAAGGATGACTATCAAAATAACCGATTTCTGTCATATTTCCATTAGCAATGTCTGATATGTCAATTACTCTTAAGCCAGCAGCATTATTTGCTAAATAAAAAAGATCCCCGTTTATATATCCATTATGATCCGTTGCAAGCGTTGAGCCATTATAATCGAAAGAATGAATCGGGTTGTCTAAATCTGTTAGGTCTAATACAATTGTTTTAGTGTTAAAACCAAAGTTTATTTCATCTGATTCATCACCTAAAATATAATACTTAAAGTCTTCTGTCATCCAACCTTGGTGGGTATAAGAATCATTTGAATAGGAAACGGAGGCGATATGTTGAGGGTTGTTTTTATCTGTAACATCAACAATAACAACTCTATCCTCATTACTTCCTACATATATTTCTTTGCCTGTGTAATCTGTATCTGGGCCATTATAAATTACCACCTGTGCATCATGGGTATAACCATCGTCTGCATACCCACCTGCAGCAGTAGGATTTGATGGGTCAGAAATATCAATAAAGTGAGGGCCTCCAGAATAGGTGTTATCACCAACACTATATGCATACCCTGATTCTTCATTTATAACTATATTATGTGAGCTACCAAACCCATCATAATGTGCGTCTTCAGTAAAAATTTCTGGGGGATTACTAACGTCTCTTAATCTAGTTAAATCAAATACTTGCATTCCGTGATTATTAGCTTCACTAACTACAAATGCATGATTTTGATATACCTTAATATCTCTCCAAATACTTTCTCCTGTGTGGGAGGGTAATTTCCCTAGGTAAATAGGATTAATTGGATCGGAAATATCAATAAAAGCAGTTCCGTTTTTTAAGCCCATGATGGCATATTCATTTCCATTATCAGGATCGGTCCAGCCCCAAGAATCATTTCCGTCATTAGCTCCCATTTCTGCTAAAAAAAAATGAGATTGTAAGTCAAAACCATTACAAGGATAATTGTTGGAATAATTATTTTCACAAGGAACTTGAGCAAAAGTAAAAAGCGTCACAAATAAAGCTATTAAGGGTAATATTTTCTTTTTCATAGGAATTTTTTATTTAGTTACTTACAATAAATCGCAATAGCTTTTGTTCTGTTTTAATTAGATAGAGACCACTCTCTAAATTTAAATCTATTTTTAAAATCTTATCTACTACTCGATAGGATTTTATTGTTTGTCCCAATGAGTTTTTAATTTCAACAAATTCATTTAGTTCCAGTCCATCAATATTAAATGCACCCGAGTTTGGATTAGGGTACATTTTAATTTTAGAAATCTCTTCAGAAGAAATTGCTAAATAATTGAAGTTGTAATCACTTGTAATAATAGGGTTTCCGAGCATATCTTCTACATTAGAAATTGTAAGTGTATTTGCTCCAGTAAACATATTCTCTACCGTTAATGTAACCTTATTAGACTGGAATGGATGCCTTGCAGCATTAATCACAGTTGCGCCATTAGATACTGAATAATTACTTATATCTTCTGCAGTTAGTATACTTACTGTTTCAGAAAACAACACAATAATTGTTGTTTGGTTTAAAGGATCTACACTTGTAATAATAGGTCCATTAGTATCTGCTCCTGTTTCTACATCGTCCTGTGTCCTAAGATCAATTTTCCACTCACCGAAGTTGAAGTTGCAAACGCCAGTAACAGAACCAATTTGTTCCGCAACAACTGCAGGATATTCAAAACCTTCCTCTGTATTGTGAATAATGCATTCTCCTGTACCATCGTTTACTTTCCAAGCACCGTAATCATCAAAATTAAAGGTCGCGTAAGTAACAGTAAGATTAGTTACTTTCACTAGTACCCCTTCGTAATCTTCGTTTGCTAAATCTCCAGTATTTATTGCTATCGGTTCTGGAATTGGATTGTTAGATGTTAAAATAAATACATCGTCTGGGAATGCAAATTCTGTTAGGCTGTTGTATTCCGAAACTTCTCCTGTAACAATTACACTATCTCCTAAAGCAGGAAATACTGCCGCAGAATAAACATATATCCCAGAACGAATTCCTGCTCCGTTTTGAATGTAGAAGTCATTTCCAAAGCTAGCGGTTACAATACCAGTTGTTGATACTGTTTGTCCTTGAAAAGGAGAATCTTCTGTAGTCCCTTGGATGTTTTGGATACTTGTAATAGTTCCATCAAACGGGTTAAGCATTACTTTGTAGTTTCCGTAAAATGTGTTTTCGTACGATCCTGCTTGGGCTACAATTTTGTATTTAATATTTGCTCCTGCCGCTTGTGCTGGGATATTAGCAGCCCAAATATCATCCAAAGAATTCATGCTAACTACATTGTTTAGCTCATACCATGATGTTCCCCATGTTAAAGTAGCACTCGTTACAGGAGAGCTTATGTTCGTTGTAATCTCTGCATTTATTGTTTGAACATCATCTTCGTTTGGTGCTGTATTTCCAAGAGAAATATTCTCAAATTGTATAGCATGACTTGGTGCGTTGTTCCAAATTCTATTTGCCAATTGAGGGTAATCTACAAAAGGATTTCTGTTGTTTTGCCATCCGTAAATAACATCGTTTCTTCTGCGCTCGAATGCATCTACTGGGTCCTGTTCGTTCCATTCTAATAGTGTAGATAATTTACCCATTTGTGCATTTGGAAATGTACTTGTAAAATCTACTGCATTTAAGTTAGGTTCTCCAGTATCACCACTGTATCGAGTATGCATATAGAAGATAATTCTAGCAACATCTCCTTTAGACTCATCTCTAGGTTCCCAGGTATTACTTGTGTAATTACATCCTGTAGCTTCCTCGTGTTGAGTTCCTCCATTATCGAAATCCTTATAACCTCTAGAGCTGTTAACACTAGCATCGCAAGGCTTTAAATTATGCGCATCGCTATAGGCCCCTAAGTCACTATAGTTTGTAAAATTCCCATGTGATTTAGCCCACACGTGTTCTCTGTTCCAATAGTCTGACTCTGAGTTACTAGCAAAGCTGCTTTTAGGAATAGAAATCCCTTTGTACACCAACATCACATTGTTTGTGTTATTAGGGTCTTGGTCGCTATCTTTTAGTATTTGCTTAGCAGAACTGTATGAAAATTCGTTGTGGTTTTTGATGATGTCGTGTAAGGCATCTTCTAGCTCAGCACCAGTTAACTGTAGAGTTGTTTGGTAATAGTCTGGACTCTGAGCTATTAAAGGCATGCAAAGAGTAAGTAGTAAATAAAATGTTTGTTTCATGACTATGATTTAAAAAGAAAGTTTAAATGAAGTTGTAAATCGTCGACCCATACCAAAAAACACAGAAGATGAAGCTGCGTCAAAATTATTTAGATTTTGTGTGTAAGGATCGTTGTTTCTAGCATCTGATATGTAAGTTGTATTTAAAACATTTAGTATATTAATTTTGAGAGCTATAAATACTTTTTGATATTCGAATCGATATCCAGCATGAAAGTCAAATAATTCATAAGCTGGAATTTTCCAAGAATCTCTTCCTTCGTTACCATTGTTTAATTGCAGTGGGTTAAAGTCTGAGTAGTGATTGTCGTAGTGCATCGCTTTAAAAGTGATGTAACCATTTTTAATTGGTGTAAAGCGTATGCTAGATCCTATTTGAAGTTGTGCTGCATCGCCAACATGAACTCCAGTTGCGTCAAAATAATCTACGCCTAATAAGTTGTTATTGTCGTCGTAACTCCGAATACTATCACTTGAATTCCAACGCCAATCACCAATACTACTTAAAACCTGAAGTGTAATGTCTTTGTTTATTCTATACGAAGCATCCATCTCAATTCCTTGGTGCAATGCATTTATTCCATTAATGTTGTAATTTATCCTTTCACCCCCATCACCTTCATAAAAACCAGATTGTGGCTTATTATTCCATTGTGTTTTGTAGAGATTTAAATTCGTACTAAACCTTGGACTATTATAGCTGTGCCCGAGTTCTATAGCATAAACTTCTTCGTTTCTAATTTCTGCGAATAGCTGATTGTCGAAGTCAAATATATTTCGGAATTTAGGGGCCTTTTCTAGGTAGCCTATATTCATAAATGCATTGTTGTACTCGTCTATATTATAGTTAAAACCAGTCTTTAAAGTATAGCCCGGTATCCACTTCCACTCGCTTTCTGATGCACGAGTTTCTTTAGAATCTACTGTATAGTTAGTGCCATTGTGCGTAATCGTATCTCCGTAAGACAATGCTTGTATATAAGTAGTGTCTTCCAACACAAGGTCTAATGGTTTGAAGTAATCGATCCTTTTATAACCAGTGTTTGATAATGAAATATTTACAAAAGCGGTCCAATTACCGGCCTTATACTCCATTTGTTGGAATACACCCGCCCATTTAACCAATCCATCATTATGATAAGAATATTTGTCTCCTTTTCGGATAACAGCAGAAGAATCAGCAGCTGCAACTTCATCGTTTGCTACATAATAATCACCTCCCAGTAAATCGTGTACTTCTCTGTAATGTTCTCCTGTATAATGTCTTAGGTCTATTCCACCGGAGAGGGTAATTTCGTCACTAGATTCTAGGTTGTAGGTTGACAATAAGCCAAACCATCTATGGTTATTTATCGAACTACGAATAAACTGAGTTGATTTATGTTCTGTAGCGCTGTAGTTTGGATCTATTGAAGGATCATATGGAGATCCGAAGATGCTATTTCTAGTATTTCCCGAATTTATATCGTAAATCTTTTGAAAATCAATTTGATTGTCAATTCCCCTAGGTGGATTTGATTCACTTGGACTCGTTCCCCCACCATTTCCAAGGGATACATATAGAACATTTGATACAATTAATTTATCATTTACTGCCCATAAATGATTCAAACTAATTTGAGGTTTGTGGTAATAATTCACTCGGGAGCTTAGATTTTCATTTTGAGTATATGTGGTATCCATTGGAGTCCCATTTTCGTCAAAATTAACCGTATATCGATTTAATCTACCCCAGTCTTCATTGTATCTAAGGCCAAAATCACCTATTACCCCTGTGGTATCTACACCTAAATCTGCTGCAAAACGTTTATTGTACAGAGAAATTGCTTGTTTGTAAGAACGCTGTCCATGACTCTGTGGAGCTCCGAAGGCAGTAAATGATAATCGATGATTTTTAATTTTTTTCTGGATTTTTAGGTAATAAAAAGTTCCTTGCGTCCAAGTTTGATCTACCCAGCCATCCCCTTTTTTATAGGATGCAGCTAGAGAATAGCCCCATCCATTTTTTAATTGCCCACTGTTATATCCAATTGTAGATTTTAAGTAGCCATTATTCCCAAAGTCTTGAATAAACTTAATGCCTTCCTTAGAATCTATCCCTTGAGTGAAAATATTCATTGTCCCTCCAACAGCAGGAATAGCTAATTTTGAGGCCCCTAGACCACGTTGTACTTGTATGGTTTTTGTCATCACATCTAAACCAAACCAGTTTGACCAATAGACCCATCCATTTTCCATATCGTTCATCGGAATACCATCGATCATAACAGCAACATTGCGTTGGTTAAATCCACGAATAGAAATTCTTGCATCTCCATCACCCCCACCACTCTGCGTAGCATAAACACCTGGGGTGCTATTTAGGATCAAAGGTAAGTCTTGTCCTGCAAGTTCTTCTTGCAATTGTTTAGGACTTATATTAGAAAAAGCTACAGGTGTTTCTCTAGATCTTGCAATGTCTGAAACAACTTCTACTTCGTTTAGTATTTGGCTGTTTAGGAAGAAATTCAGTTCCATATTCTTAGAAACAGAAATGGTCTTTTTAAGTTCCTCATATCCTACATAAGAAATACTCAAATCGTAAGTCCCTTTAGGTAAAGTAAGCTGGTAAAAGCCATTAAAGTCTGTAACTGCACCGGGGCCATTTTTTACAACTACAGTAGCTCCAATAAGAGTTTCGTTGTTATTATAATCCTGCACATAACCTTGTAATACTACTTGTGCTTGTAAATTAACTGCAAAAATAAAACACAGTAGGAGGTAGAAATATCTCATAGAAATAGGAAAAAAAAGCTCCCATTTTGGGAGCTTTTAAATTAGTTTAAAAGAAGTTTTTGTAGAATAACGTCTTTATCTTCGAGTATTACTTCTACAAAATACAAGCCTTTTAGTGTTGGGCTTATAATTATTGTTTCTGTAATAGTTGAGTTGTTATAAACTTGTGTAAGAACTTTTGCTCCTAATATATTGTAAAGCGAAATGCTTTTTATAGCGCTGGTAGCTTTAATAGTAATTTGTGCTGTAGAACTAGGGTTTGGATACATCTGAATTGAACTTTCGTTTTCTTCCAAAGAAAGAGTGCAATTACAGTCATGAGTACCTAGGCCGATAAAACTATTGGCTGGTAAAGAGTCCCATTCTAAAGTTGGGTCAAACGAATAGACTTGGGTTGGGTCGTAAACAAACCCAGATGTAACGACTGATTTACGTCTTAAGGTATGGTCTTTAGTCCACAAAGCTCCTGATTCATCACTCCAGCCAACTCCTGGATCCTCTCCTATTTTACCTATAACATCTAGAATATCTCCAGTTAAAGTTTCTAATGTAACTGCATCGTTTCCGTTGAAATACATTGTAGTAGGGCCAGTGTTGTAATCTGGACAAATAAATAAATCTACTTTACCCATTAAATCGTCATCTACTGAATAAATACTGTCTAGTGATCCTGTAACACTATCTGTATAGAAGTACCAGCCGTCCCACATTGGAGCATCAAATGACTCACCGTTAGGATCTCTTTTATCAATCCCTACAACAAACGCTTGACTAGGAGCGACAGAACCTTCTAAAACTGTAGTTTCAGGGACTGTAGTTCCATTACTCCATCTAGATAAAGCGTAATTAGATAAGTCAATTGTCTCGCTTGTTGGATTGAAAATCTCTATTGCTTTGTTGTTGCTCCAGCCTTCTACATACTCAGAAATAAAGAGTTCAGAACAGTTTTGTGCATTTTGTGCACTCATAGTAAAAGCACTTAGTAGGCTTAAACTTAGTAGGTAAATTTTTTTCATATCTAATTTTTTTTGCTTTACAAATTTAATAAAAGTAAGCACATAAAAAAGTAATCAATTAACTAACGAGTATGATTTATGAAATTATAAAAATATAGAATAAAAAATCCGTTATATTTGCTTTCCTTAATTTATATAGATGTCAGATTCTTTAATAATTATCCCAACTTACAATGAAAAAGAAAACGTAGCCAAAATGTTGCGCACCGTATTTTCGTTAGGTAAATCGTATCATGTACTTGTAGTAGATGATGGCTCTCCAGATGGAACTGCTTCCATCGTTAAAAACTTACAACTAGAATTTCCTTCGCAGCTTTTTATCGAAGAACGTTCTGGGAAGTTAGGCCTAGGGACTGCCTATATTTATGGTTTTAACTGGGGTTTAAAAAAAGATTACAGCTATTTTATAGAAATGGACTGTGATTTCTCTCATAATCCAAATGATTTAATTCGCTTATACAATGCCTGTGCTGTAGACGGAAACGATATGGCTATAGGCTCGAGATATGTAGGAGGTTTGGTAAATGTTATTAACTGGCCTATTGGTAGAGTGATGATGTCTTATTTTGCCTCTCGCTATGTTAAAGGAATTACTGGTTTACCCATAGACGATGCTACTGCAGGATTTAAGTGCTATCATAGAGATGTTATTATTAATGTACTGCGTTCTAATGTTACTTTTGTAGGTTATGCTTTCCAAATAGAAATGAAGTTTAAAGCATGGAAATTTGGGTATAAAATTAAAGAAGTTCCCGTTATCTTTACCGATCGTACAGAAGGGGAGTCGAAGATGAGTTCCTCCATTTTTTATGAGGCCTTTTTTGGCGTTATTCAAATGAAACTGAAGAGTTTCTTCGTAAAATACAAACAAGAATAGTTTATTATATAGCATGAAAAAGCTTCTTAAAAATGCTCAAATCATTAAC